>JAUVHW010000171.1 GCA_030593075.1 Ardenticatenales bacterium | reverse complement strand
TACTTTGGTTGGAGCAGCTCCTGTTCCAGCAAGAAGTAGAGCTTGGCAAAGCCAGGGTCCTGTTCGGCCAAGGCAAAGACCGATTCGTCCACCACCGCCAGCCCGATGGCGGCCTGGGCACCGGCCCCATCCGCGGCGCTTACCTGGATATCCAGCCCGGCCGTGTCGCCGGGCCGGTAGACCTCGCGGTCAGGGTTCAGCGACAGGCTGAGGTCGGATGCCGGGTCCACCACCACCAGCCGGGTGTCGCGGGCGATGCTGCCCGACCGGAGTATCTTGTAGGCGTGCAGTTCCAGCGTTCCGTAGAGGTCGGGGCTCAGGTCCACCGCGATTTCGGCCCGGCCGTCGTGCACTGGCACAGCGCGGGTGCTCACCGTCTGCCCCTCGCGCACGATGTCCAGGTAGGCCGTGCCCTCCGATTGCGAGGTGAGAATGGTCAGGTTCATGGTGTCGCCCACGCGATAGACCGGGGAATCCGGCCGCAGGAGCACTGTCTCCTCAGCCCAGTCGCCCTCAAAGCCGAACTCCTGGGTGGCAGCGGCGCCGCTGGCGCCGCGGGCCGTTATGCTGAACCACTGGTAGGGGCTGGCAGGGGTGTAGCGGACCTCGGCCAGCCCGTAGGGGCCGGTCTGGGCCGTTACCGTCTGGTTTGTCTCGTAGAACTGGATAGTCAGGCTGGTCTCGGCCGGAGTGCCGTCGGGATAGCTGGTGAGGACGTAGAGGATGTTCTCCAGGCTGGGCCGGAACCGGCCGCCCTCAGGTACAGCCTCGATCACCAGGCTGCTGGCCGAAACCGGCAGCGACAGATTGGAGGTCTCGGTGTGCTGAGCCTGGTCGGTTACGGCGGCTTGCAGGTAGAAGCGGCCGGCGCCGCCCTCTAGCTCGGTGCCGGCAATGTAGGCCGGTAGGTCAAACCCGAACTCAAAGAGTCCTTCGGCGTCGGTGGTGCCCTGAAGGGTAAAGATGGTGTTGCGGGCCACGTCAAACGTATAGCCCTCCAGCACTACCTCCCCACCCTCGACCACCTTGCCAAAGAAATACTCGGCGCTCAGCGCGCCTCGCACATGCCGGCCGGGGAGGTAGAAGGTTCGCTCGGTAGAGAGGTTGACCGCGAACTTGGGCAGGACATAGTGCTCAACGGTCACTGTCTTTTCCGACGACGTGTTCCCCAGCTGGGCGCTGATGTTGTAGCGGCCGGTGTTGACCTGGCTGGCGAGTTGAAAGTCAGTCGCGGCGACGCCATAGTCGGAGGTCACCAGCGACTCGCGGAACACCTTGTTCCCCTTTCCGTCAGCGATGGCAATCTCCAGTTCCTGTCCGGCCGCGGGCTGCAGGTCAAAGGTACTTAGGGCCACGGCCCGCAAGTGGATCACCTGACCTGGCTGGTAGAGCGGTTTGTCGGTGGCCAGCAGCACCCGGTAATCCCGTTCCAGAGTGACAGCTCGCTCCACGCAGTCCTCCCCCAGCTGGGAGCTGGTCTGGATGATGAGGGTCTGGTCTGGTTCTGCGTCGGCCGGGACAGTGAACAGGACACTCAGGTTGCCCTGGTCGTCGGTCACGCCGCTGAACAGCTGAGTGGCGCGGCCGCCGCCGGCCGGCCGCATTTCCACGTTGACCTCGGCGCCGGGCAGCGGCGAAACATCTTTGCTATCTCGCACCACCACCCGCATTCCGGTCTGGCTGCCGGGCACCAGGCGGTTCTGCCCCAGGACAATCGTCTCGTGCTGGCTGACCCGCTGGGGGAGGTCGGCGTAATATGCCGTCAGCGCCCCCAATCCACCCAACGCAGCAACGAAAAAGACAACCAGGCCGATGTAGAACACGGTCTTCCGGGACATTTCAGATCCTCCTTCCGACTATTGCACCTGCCCTGCCACCCGTGTCGGGGCTGCCAGGGTGGTGGCCAGCTAGCGGACGCTCTCTATTTGCCGCGCCGCAAGCCAGGCAGTTGTGTACGCGCTAGCAGTAGGACGTAGCACCCAGGCAAGTGGTTCCACAGACGCGCAACCAGGGCTGGGGTCTGGCAATCATTGGGCGCCCCGATGGAGTCGTGGCGGCTGCCTTACTGGCGCTACTGGGCAACGAGCGTGTACTGGTAAGACCCCAGCTCGCCTGGGCCAAAGAAGTCGATCTCCCCATCCAGGTCCCGGTCAAACCCGGTGGAGATCCTCTCGTCGGCCGTGAGCGTTAAGCGCACCTCGTGCTCACCGGCCGAGAGAGAAGCTAGTCGCGCTGTTCTGAGCACTACGTACCCCTCGAACAGTTCGCCGCCGCCGCAAGGAAGCTGGGAGGTGGCCATGGCGGAGAGCGGAACCCCCTCAAACGACTCACCGTCTATCAGGAGCTCGACGGTCACGTGACTGGCGGCCTCTTCGGCCATTTCAGGTTCGGCCGCCGCCAGCCCTCCGTAGCGCAGTTCGACGGGTACGCCCGCTCTGACAGTATACGTGATGCCGCAGCTCTGGAGAAGGGTCACCGGCTGCAGCGGGGATGACGTGGGCGAGAGTGCCGGTGTATGGGTCGGTCCAGGCGTGGGACTGGGTGGTGGAGATGGTTCACCCGTCGGCGTGTCCACCGGCGTGGCGGGGGGCGGGACAGCGGATGCCTCCCGAGTCTCAGGCACCAGGGCAGCCGGCTCGATCAGCGTTGCTGCTGTGGGGCTGTGCACGGCCGAGCCGGTTTCTGACTCAACGGTCTGGCCGGGCCCGCCAGAGCCAGGCAGAAGAGCGCCGTAGATGATCAGCACAACAGCCACGACCACAGCAGCGCCTCCGGCCAGCCAGGCATGGCGCTTCCAGCGGGCAGCGGGTGGCGTGAGGGTTGGAGCCGGCTCCGATCTCAAGGTCGTGGCTCTCTCGACCAGGGTCGGGATGGCGCTTCCGTCATCGGTCGCCGTCTCGGCCACCACGGCATCCGAGGCCGCCGCTTGCAGAGCGCGCACCATCTCCCCGGCGGTCGCGTAGCGGTCCTCGCGCTGCTTGGCCAACGACTTCAGAATGACGCGCTCCACACCTTCAGGCAGGTCGGGGTTGTGGGTGCGCGGTGGCGGGAGAGGGTCGTTGAGGTGCTTGACCAGCATGGCGGGTGGCGTCTCGGCCCGGAACGGGGGCCGGCCGGCAGCCATTTCGTACAGCACCACCCCGAGCGAGTAGATGTCACTGCGGCCGTCCAGCTTCTCGCCCCTGATCTGCTCCGGCGACATGAAAGCAGGCGTCCCGATGATGCCGCCCGTCTGCGTGAAGGCTGTGGTCCCCTCCACAATCTTGGCGATCCCAAAGTCGGTCAGCAGGCAGTTTCCGCGCTTGTCAACCAGGACATTGCTCGGCTTGACGTCGCGGTGGACGACACCGGCCGAATGAGCATAATCCAGCGCGTCGCCCACCTGGGAGATGATGCTTCGGATCTGCGGCAGCGGCAGGGGCTGCTCCTGCAGGAGATCAGCCAGGGTGCCGGTCTCCACGAAGGGCATCACGATGTAGGTATAGCCCTCGGCCTCGCCAAAGTCGTGCACCGGGAGGATGTGGGGATGCTGGAGCTTGGCCAGGACCTTGGCCTCTTGCTCAAAGCGGCCCACGAACTGCGGGTCACTGGCGAAATACCGGGGGAGAACCTTGACTGCGACGTAGCGGTCCATGTTGGCCTGGTAGGCCTTGTACACCGCTGCCATCCCCCCCTCGCCGAGGGCCTCGACGACGCGATAGGGACCGAACTCTCTGCCGGTGAGGTCCTCCATCCTACTGGTCTCCTTTGTGGAATCGGCTCCGCGCAGCTGCAGGGTGACCTACTCCGCAGACCTGCCAGCGCCGAGCAAAGTCGACTTGAACCGAGCAGGCGTCCTCGGCCGGCCTAGATCCGTGAGTGCAGGGCGCGTCGCGCTGCTACGGTACGTTGACCGTCATCTGTCCGGGGTTGGTCACGGTGATCTGTCCCCCCCAGGCGCACGCCAGCATGCAAGTGCTGTTCAGCGCCATCTTGCCGCCGATCATAACGGTGGGCGAGCCGGGGGTCCATGGCGCCGTGGTGACGGGTATACAAGGCATAGGGGTCAGCACGCCCTGCGCGGCCGCCGTCGCCGACGCAACGGCCGGGTTGCTGGGCGTCGTGCACATGCCGAACGGCATGATGTTCTTCATGGGCACGTTGTCCATCGCCGTGGCGGCCGGCTGATTGCTCGTATTGGCCCGGCTCTCGGGGGTTATCGTCAACGTGCTGGGAGCCACGCCAAACGTGCACATCAGCGAAGCGCCGTTACATACCGCTTGAGCCATCGTCTACCTCCAGGAATCTCGTGAACCCTGTTCGATCTGACCGCAGTAGCAAAGTTGACTCCTTCTATAGCAGCTCCTTCACGGCAGACATCACACAGAATGCCCGGTTTCCTCTGGCTGCCCTGGAATCCCACTCGTTTCCTGAGAGACTCTCAGGGTATTTCACCGTTCTTCTCCTCTCTCTGCGGTCTCTGCGTGCTCCGCGGTGAACCTAGTCCTTTCGGTGTAGTCACAATTGTATCGCACACTGACTGCCCGAGCCAACCAGGATTCCTCGGCCATGCGGCCACAGGAACTGCTTCAGAGGACTCCCAGGAGATTCCCAGCGCCCAGGACCAGCAGCCAAACGCCAGCTGCCATAGGAACAAAGCCTATAACACCGATTCCAGGTAGCAGCACCGAAAGCTGAGGGTTGCCGGGATGGTAGTGGACAGTGACTTCAGTTCCATCCGGGTATGCCTCAGCCAGCCGGCGGCCGCCGGAGCCCGACGAACCACCTGCCCCGGCGAAGGAGCGCACGTCGCTTATGTACTCCCGGCCCTCAACTGTGTAGCGGTAGGTTACTTTGGGTCCATACCGTCCCCTGCGAACGAAACCAGCGCCGGCGAGACTGCCGCCGGCGTGCGACGCCAGCACCACGCCGCGAGTGGTGGGCCACCCCCTGCTCGACAGCCCGCGGAGGATGTCTCGAAGGCTCAGGAACACAAACACGCCACCGAACACAAGATAGAGCACGTATTTGATACCGTCCATACGTTCGACCCATTCCTTTCAGGGAGAGCCTACCTGTAGACTGTCCGTAGATTGGCGTGCCGCCCACCTCCGCCAGGCCCGAGACATCCGGGGCCGCGGTTTGGCACTCTCGATTACGTCCAGTTCAGCCGCGATCGCGTTCGGGTCACGGAGGGCGGCGCGGCCGGCGGCGCCGGCAAGAGACAACCCACTATCCGATCCAGCCCAGCAGCCCGGCCGCCCCAAACCCGATAAAACCAAGGCCCACTAGACCTGAGACGATCTGGCTGACGCGTATCCCGCGCTCCAGCACGCAAAGCTGCGGCTTGCCAGGGTGATAGTAGACGGCAACCTGGCTTCCCTCCGGGTAACCCTCAGCGATGCGGTAGGCGCGGACAGAGGAGCCGGAGCTATGATCGGCGAAGGAACGCCGGTCGCCCATGTATTCCTGGCCCCCCACCATGTACCGGTACACTATCTTTGCTTTGTACCTCGTGCGGCTGGTACCCTCAGCATCGCTATCGTGGGACACAGCGACCTGAGACACCAGCACCACCCCATGCGTGGTCGGCCAGCGCCTGCTCGCCAACCCTCGCACCAGGTTCACAACACCAACAACAGTGATAACAGCACCCACGCCAAGCAGAATGACATACACCGTACCGCTCATGTGTTGCTCCTTCTCTCTCCACTAGAACCCATCGTCTTATCAGCCTACCCTGAGGCGGCCGGAGCACCCTCACAACCGTCCGCTCCTTATGTCAAGCTCATTAGCCCTGCGGCCGGGCTGCGGGCAGAACAGCGCCGCCGGACCGGCTCAGGGGGTGACGGCCTGGACCACGGGGGCAGCCTATCGCATCAAGCGAACCATGAGTCCGACGACCATTACCCCGGGCAAGAGGGAAGCTGCGACTGTAATCAAGTTGGCAGAGCCGATTCCCGGCTCCAGCACCGCGAGTTCGGGTCTGTCGGGCTGGTAATACACAGTCATCTGGCTTCTCTATCCGTGTACTCCTCGGCTATCCTGCGAGCACGGGATGACGAACCAGAGGTATAATCCGCGTAGGAACGCCGGTCGCCGACGCGTTGCTTTCCGCCAACCTCGTATCGATAGCTGATCCTGGCCCAATGGCTCGCAGACCAGGCGCCATCGGCATCAGCGTCCCTGGAGACAGTCACCACCGAGGTGAGCACGGTTCCCTCGGTGGTTGGTCAGCCCTTGCTCTGCAACCCTAGCACGAACTGCCGGACACCGAAGAACGTGATCAGTGCGCCCAGGCCAACTACGAGCAGCAGCACAAACCTCTTCACGCTACTATCCCGTTGCCTTCAATACTAGAGTGCCCTCCGCCTCTCGCTCGACCTGCTCGCGGGTCCACAGCATGGGATGGTAGTCCCCCGCCAGCCAGGGCTGGATCTGGTCGTCGTAATGGGGGCTGCCCAGAACACCCGACTGGCCGGGAGGAAACATCGCTACCGAGCGGGACAGGTCGCCTAGGTCTACAATCTGGCGATAAGATGGAGCCGCACCCCTGTTGTCGTAGGGCTCGTGGGGCCACACGGCCGTAAGACACGGGGTATCCATATCTCCGCCAATGGCGAACGGTCCCCGGCTAAAGACCTGGTCCAGCGGCTTCTGCGCGCCCAGAGCGTGCTCAAAGGTCAGCCGATGAATCCTGCCCCAGTGCCAGTCGTCCGCGTTGGGGCCCAACTCTGCTCGCAGCCAGACGACAGCTTGCTTGAGGCTGCGCTGCAACAGGGCATCGCGGCCGTCGGCCTGCTTCATCCACCAGGAGTCGGCGTCAGCCAGCAGCCTGAGGATTGTTACCGTGTCCTGTCCACAGAACTCGTGCGTAGGAAGCAGGACGGGGTGAAACCCCTGCCCCATCAATACCAGGGACAGCTCCGGTCCCAGGCCGGGCTCCAGCAAGTTGCGTACCACCGCGTAGCGCGCGACCTCATACAGCGCGCCGCCAACGCTTTCAACGGTCAGACGCCCATCCCAGTCTCTGAGTCGCCGCAGGGCCAGGCGCACGTCCGGGTCGTCGCTGACAAGTCCGCCCAGGCACTCTACGAACTCTTGGCCAGGGAGACAGGTGAAGTCAACGTGAATGGCGCGGAAATCGTCGACCGACAGTCGCTCTTTGCCTCCCAGAACCTGCTCGATTCGCCGGGCACGATAACCGTTCACCCAGATGTTGCCCAGGAAGTGCGGGTAGTCATCGGGGACGATGCGATGGTTGCAGGAGACAAGGTAACCTCGCTCCGGATTGAGGGCGTGAGGCATCTCCTCGAACGGAACCTCTCCCACCCATTCGTATTCCCCAGTCCAGCCGGGCACGGGGACCCTCCCGTCCCCCTTGGCCCGCACCGGCACCCTGCCGGTGACCCAGTACCCGATGTTGCCATCCACGTCCGCGTAGGCCACGTTGAGCTGAGTTGCGTCAATAAGGCGCATAGCCTCCACGAACTCGTCCCAGCAGCTGGCCCGATTCAGCAGGAGCCAGCCGTCCAACGCTGGACTGGGTTGAAGCGCCATGGAATTGACTGCCAGGTGCTGCGCCCCATGCCCAATCGCGCCCGAGATTATGGGGCCGTGCCGGGTGACGATGACCTCCTCAATGTGGGGTTCCTTCCAGCCCTTGACCTGGATAGGCTCAGAGATCACCTCGGCCGCCAGCCACTCGCCCCGGAACTGGTAGCGACACGGGTTCTCGGGGTCGAACTCCTCCACAAAGAGGTCCTCACAGTCGGTGAAAGCCAGCGTCACTCCCCAGGCAACGCGGGCGTTGTGCCCAACTATCAACAGGGGGAGGCCCGGAAGGCTGACTCCGGTGACGTTGAATTCGGCTCCGATGAGGTGCAGTGCGTAC
>JAUVHW010000166.1 GCA_030593075.1 Ardenticatenales bacterium | reverse complement strand
CGGCGCAAGCATGCCTTGCCATCCTTCACCCATTGCTGGCGGCCGCCGCCGACGCGGCCGCCGCCGCCAAAGCGGCGGGTAAAGAAATCCTCAACAAGCTCATCCGGCCAATCCCACCGTGGGTATTTCTCTACCTGGCTGATGGTGGGATTGGAGCTTACGTAGAGGAGAGGGGCATCCTCGATGGCGCCATTCCAGGGTTCAGGCACCTGGAAATCCGAGATGTCGTCAACACGCTGGCTATTGACGATCTCGTAGCAGGGATGGTCCTCTGCCCCCTTCTGCATGCACAGCGGCACGTTGGGGCAACGAGCTATCTCATGGAGCAGGTCTGTTGGAGTCATCGCCATCAGTCTGACTGGATATGGTCAGCGTAGCAGTTCGCCTTCTACCTCGGCGGCAGAAAGCTTCCCGGCACTCCCTGGATCTCATGCATCCGGGGCCGCGGTACCTCGGAACCTCGAATAGCTCACCGGATCATGCGAGGAGATCAATTGCACCTGATCCGCATACTCCTCGGCCAGCCTTCGCAATCGTGGCGTGTGAGGGCCCAGTCCCCATCGGACCAGCCAATTCGGCGGCGATTTTGGCCATTGAGCAGGATCATCGGCGTGATAGAATGGGTACGTCGCATCTCCGCAGTGGAGCAGCCATCCCCGCGGGGTTTCAACTGCAACCCCACAATGACCACGCGTATGCCCGGGAAGCGGAATCAGCAAGACTGCAGGTGACAGACCTTCCTTCAACTCAATGCAATCCAGCCCAAACCACTCTTCCCCCTTGGACTGGTGGATGACCCACCTGGGCTTGTGTGCCTAATGAGTTGAGTCGTAGGCCCGTTCCCTGAACCCCCTCAGATGCATTGCCGCTTCATGCTCCGCCTCATAGACGTGGACCTGTGCATCCGGAAAGTCCGGCAGACCACCTGCGTGATCGAAATGCAGGTGGGTCACCACAATGTGCCTCACATCCTCCCTGGCGAACCCCAGCCCCGCAAGCTGCCGAACCGCTGTCTCCTCCACGTCGCGGCGGCATCCGAGTGCGAAGGCGAACGCACGAACCAGTCTCGATGGATTTGTGCAGTCCTGAACACCGAAACCCGTGTCCACCAGTACAAGGCCATCATTGGTTTCGACGAGCAGACAGTAGACGATACTGCGAATCCGTGGGTAGTAGGGGGCCATTGATCCGCAGTTCAAGTGATGAATGCACATCGCTCAATACACCTATTGGCTATGCAGCGATGATTGTGTGGAAGTCTTCCCCCACACTCTTCGCTACAGCGGCGGGCAGCACATTGAATAGGGCGCCGATCCATCAGGGTGGGCAGAATCCGCGAGAGCGGCCACCGGCACTGGTCCTTTCCGTGCGCCCGGATTGCGGCCAACCCGGTCTTCATACCCCTGCGTCGGCCAGCGCCTCAGAGCTCGGCGTGCCGGTCTCGGACTTGTCGGGCGGCGGCCGCCCCGTGCGCCTTGTCTACGCTCTGACCACCTTGAGAAGCAGGCATAGTCTACAGCCTCTCAGTGCGCCCTCGGCTGTGTTTTACTCGCACGTGGTCTAGTGACGGGTCTCGAGATGCCTGGCGCACGTTGTAGATCGTGAAGGGTTGAAACAGTGGCCAGCTTACCGGTGACACGATAGCTTCGGTGGGACATTTCATCTCACAGCTCAGACATAGCAGACAGTGGCGACCCCAGACTGGCAGTCCTCCTCTGCGCTCGGTGATGTTCCCGGTAGGACACAGTTTCATGCAAAGGCCGCAAGCTGTGCATTCCTTTGCCTTCACCCTGAACAGCCGGGTGTATACCTGATTGGCTAGCCACCGATTGACCAGGAATCGCTCCAGGCGATACACTGCTGCCGGTGGCTCATCGTCCTTCGGTCGGGTGTACTCCCGACCTGCTAGACGAGCAGCAACCTTCTGGCCAAAGACCTCAGCCTCGGCTAGCTCCTCCGCGGTTGGATGGTCTGGCGAGAAAAGGTACCCCTGCTTCAGATAAGCCAGGTAGTAGTCGCCTCCCCGCGCGCGAAAGTACCCCACCTCTTGGGCCCCCCTGCGAGCCAGAGCACTCCGCACCACAGTGCCGGCGTCGCCCCGGTACGTGCCATGCAGCACAAAGACGAAGACTGGAAGTCCATCAAGGCCGGGTAGGCTATTCACATAGTCTGTCACGTTGAACGGTGGGCGGTAATAGTAAACCGGAAACCCGATGCCGAGCAGGTCATAGCCGTCGATATCTTGCGGCCGCTCATCCTTCATGTTGCACAGATCGACCTGGTGTCCTGCGGCACGCAGACCGTCGGCAATGGATTCAGCCACTCGTGCCGTCGTTCCACCCTGGGAGAAGTAGAGAATCAGACTCTTGGACATTGCTCTACTCCTCGCTACTGGAACCGATATCTGAACAAGACTGTCTCGTCTCCCTCCTCGACTGACTGCGGCCCGTGCCCCAGCAATGATTATGGGCAATTCGTTCCGCGCAGGCGCCCTGTCTGGGCATGTGGAAGGAGAGCCTACGCCCCTTCGGCTCTACCGCACGCCGGTCAGCGCAGTCAGGGGTCTCTGGCCCCCGGCCGCTAACTGCCAAGCCGAGCGATGTCCGCCAGAGCGCCAAGGAGAGCTTCGGTCTCATCAGCTGTGTTGTAATGATTCAGGCCAATCCGTATCAGGCCGCCGCGACCCTCCAGACCCAACCTCTGGGTCACGGACAGCGCATAGAAGTTGCCGTCCCACACAAAGATGTTCTCCGTGCCCAATCGGCCGGCGACCTCTCTTGGCGTCAGACCTTCCAGGGTGAAGGACACGGTAGGCACACGATGGTCAGACCGGCTCGGGTCGGTGATACCGTAGATGCGCAAGCCCGGGATCTCCTGCAGACCAGCCACCAGCCGCCGGCACTGCTCCTGTCCGTGCGCCCCGATCGCGGCCAGGCCAGCCTTCAGGTCCAGTCGCCGGCCGTCGAAATGCGAAAAGCCCTCTGCAAACCTGCCTCCGTAGCGGTTGCCTACCGAAGCCAGATAGTCCACGGCGGCCGTCGCGCCGGCTAGCGCCTCGAAGCTCGGGGTGCCGGTCTCGAACTTGTCGGGCGGGGCGTCACCGGCCGGGCGCACCTTGTAGGAGGGCAGCTCGTGCAGCAAATCGTAGCGGCCGTACAGTGCTCCCAGATGGGGGCCAAAGAACTTGTAGGCTGAGCAGGCCAGGAAATCACAGTCGATAGCCTGCACGTCAATGGGGCCGTGCGGCGCATAGTGGACGGCGTCCACGAATACCCAGGCGCCCACGTCGTGGGCTGCCTCAGCGACGAGAGCCACGTCATTGATGGTGCCGGTGGCATTGCAGGCATAGGCGACCGCAACCAGCTTGGTGCGCGAGGTGATGGCGGCCCACAATCCCTCCAGATCGAGCGTGCAGTCAGCTGGATTTAAGTCGACGTGACGAATTACGGCCCCCCGTTCTTGAAGCGCCAACCAGGGCGAGACGTTGGCATCGTGGGCCAGCCTGGTCACCACGATCTCGTCTCCGGCCGAAAGGGTCTGCCCAATGGAGCGGCTGAGGCGAAAGGTAAGGGTGGTCATGTTGGGGCCGAAAACGATCTCCTCCGGCCGGGGGGCGTTCAAAAAGTCAGCGAGAGCCCGGCGAGCTTCAGTCGTCACCTCGTCGGTGCGGCGGCTGTAGAGAAACGCGCCGTGGGCGTTGCTGTTGGCCTCGACAAAGTAGCGTTTCATAGCTTCAATGACCGAGCCATGGACCTGGGTCCCTCCAGGACCGTCAAAGAAGATGATCGGCCGTCCGCCGGCGGTCTGCTGCAGGGCCGGGAACTCCTTTCGGAGCGTGGAGACTGCCTTTTTGCCTAGTGCCATGATTCTCTCCTGCTAGGGGTTCTGTGGTAGCGCGAAAGCCACGTTGGCGGGGATTCTACATCAGTCGCGAGACGGCCGCCAGGGGTAGGAGCCAATCGGCTTCGCCCGGCGACAGGCCCTTCGGCGAGCTCCCCTCGGCTTCGCCCTTCGGCCAGTTCAGGACAAGCCCTTGGCGCTGCCCAGGGCAGGCGCCTCGCTGTAGTAGCGCGTCTGCGGGGAAGGAGTTACAATCCCACAGGAATAGACCGAGACGCAAGAGAGCCCGCGCCGACTGGCGTTGGTCTGACTACCAGTCGTGAATCGGCCTTGCAGGGCGAGCCGCTAGATAGGAGGAGAGCCAATGATGAAGACCAGATGGCCATCCACCACGCTTCTGTGTTGGCTGATCTCGCTGCTGGTCGTGGCTCAGTTGGCCTGCAACCTGCCCCTCCTGGTACAGCCAACTGATACCCCGGTACCACCGGCTGCAACGCCGGTGCCGCCGACTGCCACGCCGGTACCGCCAACTGCCACGCCAGTCCCGCCCACCGAAACGCCCGTGCCCACAGCTTCCCCCGAGCCGGTTCTCCTCGATCTGTGTTCGCTGATCACGGCAGAAGAGGCAGAAGAGATCCTGGGGGGAACAGTCGAAGCCCAGTCTGACCAGGGAACGGGAGGCTGCACCTATCTGCTGCAATCCGATGATCCCTATGTGGTGAAGCAACTGTCTGTTGGCGCCGCCCAAGGCGAGGAAGCCAAGATGTCGATGGCGATCGGCGTGTTCATCGCCGCAGGACTGTCGCAGAATGAAGAGCTGAGCACCATCGCCGAAACGCTGAACGAGGATCCGGCGACCATGAGCCTCCAAGAGGTGCTCACACTGGTCGTGCAGGGTCTTGAACTCGTCGGCTTTGAGGTCACGCCGGAACCTGGTCTGGGTGAAGATGCCCACTGGCTGTGGTGGGAGGACATCAGCCCCATCGGCGAGGTGATGGTGGTGCAAGGCGACAACTATGTATGGTTGATGCTGCAGGGTCTTGAGCAGGATGCTGCTCACGAGTTGGCTGCAGCACTGGTCGAGAGAGTGCTTGGCGCGCTGCCTCCCACCTTTCGCGTGCTGGAGATGCCGGAAAGCGAGGCGGCCGACTAGCCCAGGGAGCCCAGGCAGGAGCAAGAACAGCATCGGAAGCCAGGGCTGGGGAGATTGGTGATGAACCGGCAGGACTACATCACGGTTGACCCAGCCATCTGTCACGGAAAAGCGTGCATCAAGGGCGCACGTAGTATGGTCTCGGTAGTGCTCGAAAACCTGGCTGCCGGGCTCACGGCTGATGAGATCGTGGGCAGCTACCCATCTCTGAGCCTCCAGGCTGTGCAGGCGGCTATCTCCTACGCGGCGGAACTTGCGCGAGAGCGTGTTGTCGCCATACCGGCGTAGACCGTCAGCATGCAGTTCAAGGTTGACGAGAACCTGCCCGTTGAGCTAGCGGCATTGCAGAGTCAGGCCGGTCACGATGCGATGATCGTAGAGAGGGCAGCACAAGCCGCACGTACTGGGTGTGGTACGCCGCTTGGCAGGGGTGATACCCAGAGCCGCTCGAAGGTCGCTTGTGGATCGTCGAGGAGGACCGGATACGGATCAGAGAGTGATTTCAGCCGTGTGCCAAAAGGGGGCGATCGAACAGACGCAATGGGGCAGCGGTGGGCTGAACCGCGCTGGCGGCCGGTTGACATTGACGCTCGGTCTCCACATGAGAACGCTTTGGGTGAAGGAGGAAGCCATGTGTATGAAGGCAATAGTCAATTGGATACTGCGACGTGTGCGGAGAGTCCCTGCTATCTTCTTGGCACTCGTCGCGGTTACTGTTCTTCTCGGCAGCTGCAGCGGCACCGGCGCATGCGTCGGTTCCGGAGGCAGTGTTCTATCCTCTCCCGTGTGCAAGGAGGAATGGACCAAGGACGAGTGCCGCGAGTGGGATGATGAGGAGATCAACGACGCAGACTGGACCTTCCGCGGGGGAGATTCCTGCGACGATCTAGGGTACACGGACCGGTGCTCCGACGGAAGCTATCGTGTGCCTGGCGACTGCTAGATCGAGAGGGCCGCAACAGAGCGATGCCGCATGTCGCGATCGAGGAGGTTGGGAATGGGCGTAACCATCCATCAAATCCATCTGGGGCTTGACCGCTGCTATGTGATTCAAGATCAGGGGGCCATCATGATCGATGGTGGATTCCCAGGGAAGGCGAGCGCCTTCAGGAAGGCGATTGCACAGACTCCCGTCGAGCCCGGCGAGATCCAGCTACTGGTTCTCACCCACGGCCACTTTGACCACGTGGGCTCAGCTAAAGAGATAGGGGAGATCACCGGCGCCCGTGTTGCCATTCACCGGGCGGAGAAGGAATGGGTCGAGAGAGCCCTGATGGTGCTGCCTCCGGCCGTGACGACGTGGGGCCACGTCTTTGGCACGGCGATCAAGCTGGTCGCGCCTCTGCTGTTCCGTATCCCCCCGGCGCAGGTCGATGTGGTGCTGGGAGACGAAGGCCTTTCGCTGGCCGAGTACGGAATCCAGGGGAGGGTGGTTCATACCCCAGGCCACTCGGCCGGATCAGTCACCGTTCTACTGGAGACAGGCGACGCCTTTGTCGGGTGTATGGCGCAAAACAACCTTCCGTTTCGGCTCAACCCAGGGCTGCCGATCTTTGCTGAGGACCTGGAGACGCTGAAGGAGAGTTGGAGGCTGTTGCTGGATCAAGGGGCGCGAACGATCTATCCGTCGCACGGGAATCCCTTTCCAGCTGACGTCATGCGGAAAGCCCTGTCGTAGGGGAACGGCAGCAGCGTGGCTCCGTGATCGGGGGCGGAGCGGACTATTCCAGAGGGGGAACATGGGCAAGGGGCGGCCGTTGTCTCCTCTTGCCGAGGAGGGGGTTTGAGTCCCGTAGGAGGTGAGTCGATGAGCGAGGCCTCAGGGTCACCAGAGAAAGCGCGTTGGCGCAGTGCGCCGGAGCTGCCGCAGGAAGTATTCGCAGTGTTGCGCAAGCCCGGTGGAGCAATCAATCCCTGCACCATCGTGGCGACCGTGGATGAGGATGGAACCCCTCGCACGGCGCCCTTTGGCAGTGTACGAGCGGTCACGCCGCGGCTGCTGCGGATGATCTCCGCGCGATACCACGACACCTACGCCAATCTGTGCCGGGATGGGCGGGTGGCGGTGGCTCTGGCTGCCCCACCGGACATCGCGGTTAGCATCCGGGGGCGGGCCAGGGTAGCCAGAGAACGGATGAACGCAGATGAGCACTCGGCCATTCTGGAGATCGACGTCGACGAAGTTAAGAACGATATGGTGCGTTCGGGAGCGATCGATAGCGCGATCACCTTCTCTCCGCGAGACGAAATCCGGGGCTGGTTCGAGTCTATCATCCGCGAGATGGAGGAGGTGGAGTAGCGCGCGGCCGCACCGGGAGTTCCTGCCGGGCGAGCGAGCGCTACCATCGAACTACCCTAGCACGGCGCGCGTGGTAGACAGATGACCGGGAGTGATGTATACTGCGATGTATACTGAGCCTAGACAACAGGAAGTGTGACCCGTGACCAGGATGGTGCGGAAGCAGGTTTACATAGAGCCCCGCCAGGAAGCCATGCTCAAGCGAGTGGCGGCAATGCGGGGCGTAAGCGAGGCGGAGCTGATCCGGCGGGCGATCGATGGGCAGATCGAGGGAGGGCACGCCGGGTTCCTGCCTCCTGACGCCGACGCATGGGAGCAGGCCTATCAGTTCATGCTAGAGCTGCGCGCGCGCGGTCCCGTGGCCGGCCGGGCGCGAACCTGGAAGCGGGAAGAGCTGTACGGGGAGCGATTGGGCTCTCATGGCGACGATTCTGGTTGACACGAATGTCCTGGTGTACGCCCACGACCGGGGCGAATATGTCAAGCAGGGCCGAGCTATCGAGACGCTCCAACGGTTGCAGGCAACCGGCCGGGGCTGCCTGAGCGCGCAGTGCCTGGCCGAGTTCTTTCGCGCCGTCACACGGGGGCCGGCGCCAATGCTCCCCATCGACCAGGCCGCACAGCAGGTGGAGCGGCTGGCGCTCGCCTGGCCGGTGTTGGATGTCACCCCGCAGGTGGTTCTGGAAGCGACGCGCGGCGTGCAAGACCACCAGCTGCCCTACTGGGACGCACAGATCTGGGCCACGGCCCGCCTCAGTCAGATTCCGGTGGTGCTTGGTGAGGACTTCAGCGCCGGAGCGGTCCTGGAAGGGGTCCGTTTCGTGAATCCCTTTGCCGAGGG
>JAUVHW010000021.1 GCA_030593075.1 Ardenticatenales bacterium | reverse complement strand
GAGTCAGCGGCCGAACCGCCAAGTTGCTGGATGGGGAGCGTGCCGCGGCCGGCGGTGGCCTCCAAGAAATGGAAGAAGCAGGAGATGCTCTGACGGTAGGCGGCTACCGTGTGTGGAGACCTGAGCGTCGCGCGCTCCAGGTAATGGTCTCGCGCCTCGCCCAGTGATCTGGGAGTACTCTGCAGGGTTGTTTCCATCTCTCAACCGCAGCCAGGTCTCATTCTAGCAGCACTCCTGTGTCCAGTCAACGCCAGAGTGTTTCAGGAATGAGCCCGTCGCGGGTGGGAGAGAAATGTGGGGGGGGGTGGGGCGTTGTGCGCCCCAATCCCACCCCGTTGGTTTTCGTCCCGCAGCACAGGGCCGCAGGGGAATGGCGTTCCATCTGTTCTTCGACACCCCTCACGCCAGCTGCTTGACGTGGCGCCTCCGATGGCATAGAATTCGAGCAACCCGTAGAGAAGCGAGTATGGAAAGGATCTGGAGAGGATGCTGGTCAGAGACTATATGACGCGGGACCCGGTTTCAGTCCGGCCGGACAGCGATTTCTTGGCGGCCGTCGCCATTCTCAACGCAGCCCGGTTTCACAGCCTGCCGGTGGTGACAGCGGACGGCAAGCTGGTGGGTATTGTGACCGACAAGGATCTGGCGGCCGCTTCACCACCCTCGGTGGCCGAACTGCAGCCACGCAAGCCCGATTACTTTGGGATCCATCTGACAGTGGAACAGGTGATGGACCCCGATTATGTCACCGTTGAGCCAAACGTCCCACTGGAAGAAGCAGCCCTGATGATGTTGGACAAACGGGTGGATAGGCTGCTGATTGTGGAGGATGAAGCACTAGTCGGGATCATCACCTATACCGACATCTTTCGGCAATTGGCCACCATCCTTGGGGGCGGCAGTACGGCGCTGCGGCTGACCGCTAGTGTCGTACACGCCCCGGGACAGCTTGCTGCGCTTGCCGGGGCTATCGCATCCGTGGGAGGCAACATAACCTCAGTTGCGACGGCCGGGGAAACCGAACATCGCCTGGCGCTCACTATTCGGATTGAGGGTGTGGGTTGGCCCACACTTCACCGGGCGATCACGGAGCAGTGCGACGTTCAGATTATTCACGTGTGCGGGCCTGACGGGGTTGTCGTGGATGGGTGAGGGTCAACCGACCTTTCTGTAGGCCCCTCGCACCCCCTTGGTCTGTTCCAGCTTTTCCAGCACCCGGCCCAGTTGCTCGGCGTCGGCCACCTCCAGCAGCAGCTCGAACATGGCCCACTGGGCCTTCTTTTTCACTTTGGCCTCGCCGATGTCAATGTTCTCCATGGCGACCGCCTGGCCAATGTCCCCCATCAGCCCGCGCCGGTTGTGCGCTTCGACCACTACCATGACGGGGTAGGTCTGCCCATCGCTAGTGCCCCACGAGGCAGGTATGATCCGCTCCTGCTCGGGGGAGCGGTTGACGTTGGGGCAGCCAGCGAGGTGTATGGTCACTCCGTGCCCGCGCGTGACATAGCCCACGATCTCCTCCGGGGGCAGCGGATTGCAGCACCGGGCAATCTGATAGTGCAAACCATCTGTTGAAGCAACCTGCAGCCCCCTTGCCGCCCGGGCGGCTTTGGCTAACTCAGCGCCGGGCTTGCGCTCGATCAGGGTCTTGGTCTCATCGGCTCTGGTGACCAGTTCCTCTTCTGCCTCGCGGGCTTGCTCTTCCTTCGACGGCTTGGCCTGCGCTGCGATTGCGGCACCGATCCTCGGGGGCGGTATCTCGCCACTACCAATCTGCGCCAGCATCTCCTCGGTGCGATCGTACCTCAGAAGGGCCGACACCTTCTCGAATGAAAGCGAGGATTTGCCCAGCTTGGCGAGTTCGCGCTCGAGGACCTCTCGCCCGCGAACCACGTTTCTCTCACGTCGTTGCCGCCGGAACCAGGCGCTGATCTTCTTTTGGGCTTGCCGGGTCCTGACAAAGCCCCTGTCCAGGCTGAGCCAGGCGATGTTGGGTCCGCCGCGCTTCCGGGTGCTGATCTCGACGCTGTCCCCGGTAGCCAGTTGGTGCTTCAGCGGGACAATCTTGCCGTTGACTTTGGCCCCGGAGCAGCGGTGCCCCAGCTCTGTGTGGATACGATAGGCAAAATCAACTGGCGTGGAGCCGGCCGGCATCCTTATCAGGTCTCCGCCGGGAGTGAAGACAAAGATGGAGGCGGCCTCCGACTGAGGTCCGTCCAGACCCACTGTGGCCAGGGCAACGGGAGTCTCCTCCGGCTCGCTGAGTAGAGAGCGCAGCCACGAGATCCTCTCGTTGATGGCTTGCTCGGCTTGAAGCTCCTTCTTCTTGCGCCCTCTCTTCCTCGAGCCGTCGCGTTCCTTGTAGCGCCAGTGGGCGGCGATACCCAGCTCAGCCAGGTCGTGCATCTCATGGGTTCGAATCTGCACCTCCAGGGTCTGGGCCTGGTCATCGGTCACGGCCGTGTGCAATGACTGGTAGCCGTTGGCCTTGGGAGCAGCGACATAGTCATCGAACTGCCCGGGAATCGGAGTCCACAGGCGGTGCACCGCGCCAAGCGCCTGGTAGCACGCCGGGACGCTGTCCACCAGCACGCGTAGCGCCCGCACGTCATAGACGGCGTCCAGGGAAACCCCCTTGCGGCGCATCTTGCGGTAGATGCTGCAGATATGCTTTGGGCGACCCGCGATCTGAGCCTCAATCCCCATCCCTTCCAGTTCCTGCCGCAGGGCCGAGCCCATGTTCTCGATGGCAGCCTCGCGCTCTGCCCGGTCCTCGCGCAGGGCGTCAGCGATCTCCCGGTACTCCTCTGAGTTGGTGATGAGGAACGCCCTATCCTCCAGCTCCCACTTGAGCCGCCATATTCCCAGACGGCTGGCGAGCGGAGCGTAGATCTGATGCACCTCAGCAGCAGCCTGATTTTGCTGAGCGGGCGAGAGCTTATCAACATTGCGGAGCCTACTCATCTGGTGCGCTAGTTCGATCAGGATCACCTGAGGGTCTTTCAGGGATGAGACGAACGCGTTATAGAGTTCCGTCCGTTCCCTCTCTGACCAGGCGTGCCTGTCCAGGCTGCTCAGATACGGCCGCTCCCGCATCTGGCGCACCCCGTCCACCAGCCGGGCGACCTTTTTTCCGACGCTCCGCCGGATGGTTTTGGAGGGACAGTCGTCCGGAGGGAGATCCACCAGCAGAGCGGCCGCCACCCCTTCGGCCCGGTTCTCCAGTTCAGCAAGGTCCTGCGCGGCAGCCAGCGCCTGTTCCAACAGCGGAATGGGGGAGGCCACACTCACGCCGGTGCAGGATGCGGAGCACAGCTCGTAGGCGCGGCGCACCAGATCAGCTCCGGCAGCGCCGGAGTAGTCCGCCACCAACTGCGCCATAGCCTCAATCTGAGCCACCTTTGTACCTCGTGCCTCTGGAACCCGAATCACCTACAGGCGCCGGAAGGCCCCCTGAAGCAAAATGGCGGGTCCCACAGGACCCGCCCGGAAACACCCGCCGTTGTCCTGAGAGAGGTCAGGTCTTCCGGCTGTGCAGGGTCCTGCTCAGGATGTCATCCTGCGTCTGCCGGCGTTGGCGGTCCTTGCCGCGGACGCCACCGCCGCCTGAATCCAGGTCGGACTCTGCGTCATCCATAGCCTCGCGCAACGCGATCTCCATGGCAGTCAGAGCGGGTTCCTCGTCCTCTTCTTCCTCGGGCGCCTCCTCCGAATCGGGTCCTGCCAGACCCAGATCAATGCGCCGCTTCCGGCGGTCGAATTGAATCACCCGCACTGACACCTGGTCGTCCACCGAGAACAAGTCGCTGGGATCTCGCAGCAACTCATCCCCCATCTCGCTGATGTGCACCAGGCCAGGCCGCTCAGCACCAATGTCCACAAAAGCGCCGTACTTTTCCACGCGGGTGATCTTTCCCTCGTAGACCTGCCCGACATCCAGCTTGCGCCAAGGCACCGCCAGCGGCCGGATCATGCTCACCGCCACCCGACCCGTCGTTGTATCGACCCGGTCAACGTAGGTCGTGACCTCGTCGCCGACGGAAAGGACGTCACTTACCCGGTTGACGCGCTCCCGTTTGATCTTGCTGATGTGAATGAGGGCGTCCTCGCCGACGCCAATGTCAACGAATGCCCCGTACAGGTCGATCTTGGTGACCCGGCCGGGGAGCTCCATGCCAGGACTCAGATCGTTGATGCTTGCCGGGCTCTGGGCGAGAGCCAACTCTGTCACTGTCTCCTCCGTCATCGAGGCTCTACCTCTCTGATTCCCGCTCAAGGCTGCCTTCCGCTATCGATGCCCAGAGAAAGCACCGTGGGGAAGGGTGTCCCCGCGGTAGGGGACACGGTCGAGCGGCATTATACCGCCCGAGGGAACTGGTGTCAACCCTCGTCTACCTCGTTCTCCACATAGTCCCCCAGAGGATCATCATCGCTGGAAACCAACACGTCGCGCATTCGGCCGCCAGCCTTCTCCTCTCCCACGACTCCCAATTCGTGCAGCGCATCCATCAGTCGAGCGGCCCGCGGGTACCCGATGCGCAGTCTTCTCTGGATGAAGGATGTAGATATGCTGGCGTTCTGCTGCGCGAGGGCGATGGCCTGCTCCAACAGGCCATCTTTTTCCTTCACCACGGCCTGGCGCGAGAGCAGATCGTCCCACGGTGCGGCGACGTCCTCCGCTTCGCCTGCTCCGGCCGCCTGCTGACGCCAGAAATCGACCACCCGCTGGATCTCAGCGTCCGAGACAATACACCCCTGAAGGCGAACCGGTGCGGGTGCGTCGGGGGCCTGGAACAGCATGTCGCCCCTGCCCAGCAGGCTTTCCGCGCCAGCTCTGTCGAGGATGACGCGCGAGTCAGTGGAGCTGGCAACCGCAAAAGCTATTCGAGCGGGGAAATTGGCCTTGATGAGCCCGGTGACCACATCAGTGCTGGGTCTCTGCGTAGCGACCACCAGGTGCATTCCCACTGCCCGAGCCATCTGTGCCAGACGGACCAGGTCTCTCTCCACCTCGTCGGGAGCCAACATCATCAGGTCGGCCAACTCGTCCAGCAATAGGACGATGCACGGAATCTTGCGCAGCCCCTTGCGCCGAGCTGCCAGACGATTATAGTCAGAGAGGTTGCGCGCACCCACGTCAGCCAGCACCTTGTAGCGCTCGTCCATCTCGCGGGTCATCCAGTGCAGGACTCCGATGATGCGGTCAAGATCTACTTCGACCTGGCCCAGCAGATGAGGCAGACCGTCAAACCGGACCAGCTCCACCATCTTGGGGTCTATCATCACCAGGCGCAGGTCCTCCGGTGTGTTGCTGCATACCAGGCAGGTAGCCACTGCGTTGACGCACACCGACTTGCCCGCGCCGGTGGTGCCGGCGATCAGAAGGTGGGGCATGGTGGCGAGATCGGCCGCCACCGGTGCACCCGAGATGTCCGAACCCAGGCCGATCGCGAGCGCCGACTCGAGCTTGTTGAACTGCCTGGATTGCAGGACCGGACGCAGCTGGACGGTGACCAGGGCCCGGTTGGGGACTTCGATCCCCACTATGGGACGGCCGGGCACGGGCGCTTCCATGCGGATGCTGGAAGCGGCCAGCGCCAGCGCCAGATCATCGCTCAGCGCGGTGATCTGGTTCACGCGCACTTTTTTCTCCTTGGCCTGCCCCTTTGAGCCGGGCTTTTCCACGTAGAGCGGAGCCACTCCAAACTGAGTCACGACGGGGCCGCGCCGCACCTCCATCACGCGCACCGGTACCCCAAAGTCCAACAGCGTGTTCTCGATAACGGCTGCCTTTTCCCTGATCTCTTCGTCGCTCTGTTCAAGGGGACGACCAGGGTCCAGCAGGTCGAGAGGGGGAAGATGGGAGGGGCGGTCAGTGGTCGGGCCGGCAGCGCTGGGCGGACGAGCAATGACCAACTCGTGATCAGCACCCGGTCGGGCCGGTGGGCGCTCAAGGCTGGGTGGAGCCGGCGGGCGCTCGGGCCGATGCCGGGCGGAGGCAGGTGGCCGGGGCGCAGGAGCAGGCGCATCGCCCTTCAGCGACGACTCCCCCGCCTGCTCATCATGCTGTAGGGCGTCGGCCCAACCTTGTAGGCGAGCGGAGAGCCGGAGAACGTGATCCTGGACATCGCGCTGCGACATACGGAAGAAGAGGCCGGCTCCCAGCAGCCCGAGCGCGACCAGGATAACCGAGGCCAGGAGCGTCCCCAGCCCCTCTGCCAGAGGCACGGAGAGCCCCCAGCCGACGAACCCACCGCCTTGGCCGGCCGCAGCCATCGCCAGCGCCGCCTCCCTGTCGGCTGCGCTCATCAGGTGATAGAGCGCGAGAGAGGCGACAAACGCGATTTCAAACCCTATCACCTGTCGAGAGGTGATTCGCCAGGGCCGGCCCACTGAAGCCAGCGCCACGTGGGCGCCGCCGAAAACCAGCGAGGAAGCGACTACCCAGCTTCCTGAGCCAAACGCCTGCCGGAATGCCCGCATCCACCAGGAGCCGACGGTTCCAAGGGGGACTTGAGCCAGGGCCAGCGCTGTCAGGATTCCCAGGACGATGAGAGAGAACCCGGCGATCTCGCGCTTCCAGGGCGCGGCCGCCTCCAGCAGTCTCTCGTCCAGTGTCGGGCCGCTCCGGGCGCGGGAACCGGTGGAGGGTTGGCGAGAGCGGCTGCGCCCGCGTCTTCGTCTCGATGGTTTTGGTTTGCCGCGGCCGGTCTTTGGCGCGGTCATTGAACCTCTGACTGGGCAGCAGGGGCGCTGTTCGCACCCCCAGCTGCCTCCTCCATGCCGGCAATCGCCCGGGCGACCTCTTCGATAGCCACCCGCTGTTTGCGGTACAGGTCGGATTCGCTCATCGCCAAGCGGCGAGCGATATCGCGCACCTTGTACCTCTTGACGAACTTGAGTTCGAGTATGTTGTAGAGTATCCACTCTGCAGTGGTCATGCTGCGCTTCCCCTCGGGTCGCAGGCTCTCAATCGCTTCCAGCAAAACAGAGCGCATCGCGTTGGCCGTGCCGCCAGGGTGACTGCGGGCGCTTTCTCGCACGACCTGCAGCTTGAGCAGGGGGCTCTTGCTGAGTTTGGGCCCGCCCCAGTAATGGCTCAGGGCATCGCGCACCATACCGGTGAAATCCGCCCTGCGCAGCAGGTCCTCATCAGGAGCAGCCAGGCTGCCCTCATACCGCACCTGTCTGGGCGAGGAGTCTACCTGCCTAAGCAATCCCTCCATGGAGGCAAACACCTGCTTCTGCAGCAGCCTGTCCTCCAGGGCAGCCGCAGCCTGCCCAGCTAGCTGGACCAGGGTCTCCTCCTGCTGTGGCTCCAGCCGGGCTTCCGCAGCGGGTGCGCAGACCCCCAGAATCCCCAGCACCGATTCACCCGCGCGGTCATGCAGGGAAAAGACCCAGTAGCCATTCCAGGCAAAGTGCTCCCCCTGAGTTTCCAACAAGGAGCCGGGGTCAAGTCTGAGCGAGCGTCCCTTGTCCTCCAGCAAGTGCTGGTTTGACGGGCCCACAATGAGTTCCACACGGGGCGTCCCGTCGGGCTGGAGGGAGGCAACAAAGGCAGTCTCGACCTGCAGCAGCTCACAGACGGCCGCCAGCACGTTCTCCAGAAACTGCCGCAGGTCGCGGGTGCTGAGCAGGCGGTCGCGCAGCTCCTGGAGGCGGACCACCTCGTGCCGCTCATCTAGGTAAACCCACCGTTCGAGGGCGGGTTTCACCAGCATGATCATCCACTGGAGAATGACAATGCCACCAACCACAATAAAGGGAGTAGCGTGCGGTGCAGGCAATCCCAGAAACCGGCCGGCGCGTCCCGCAGCCACCAGTGCAGTCAGCACAAGGATAGCCACCAGCGGGCCTCGGGCCAGGAACTGGATCAGGCGGAGCCGCACCACTCGATCCGGCTCGTTGACCCCGAAAAAGGCCACGCTGTAGGTCATGGAGAAGACAGTGAGCCCGACAACGCTGTTGCCTACGACTTGAATGGCCCAGAACAGGGCCGGCGGAACGACCGTGCTCTGTCCGGTGATCAGCAGGTAGGGGAACACGCTCACGACCGGGCCACCCGCCGAGGCGATGAGATAGGTAATTCGCGTCTTCATCGTAGCTGTGCGGCTGCGAGCACGGGCCCGGTGCTGGAGCGCAGCTCCAAAGGCAATTAGTGCCCCAAACAGGATGGTGAACAGCGGAAACAGAGGCCCGGGCCGCAGCTGGGGCGCTGCCAGATCGACCACTGTGCCACGGACAATGAGGTCGGTCAGGCCTGCCAGAGCCAGGGCGGCGGCGCTGCAGGCGTAGGCCACCGCCACCGCCAGGCGCCGCCACCGCGACCTGTCCCCGCTCAGCCCCAGGAGAGCGTCGGAGAGGTGGAAATAGGCACTGGGCACAAAGGCTATCCCCACCCATTCGGCGCGCAGCCAGCGTTCCATGGCGGTTGGCGTGACCAGCTGGGTGAGAACGAGGTCTCCGAGATAGGCCACCACGGCGAACCCTAGCAGCAGGTTGGAGGCTCGCGCTACCCGGCTGCGGAGGCTGGCCCTGATGCCATACAACAGGACCGACGCGATGAGGATGACGACGGCAGCCTCTAGGACTGTGTTGGTCAGTCTGAGAAGCTCTACCAGGCCCATCCTACACGAGTCTTTGCGCGAAGAACAGCGCTATGTCCTGCCCGCGGTAGTAAGCTTCGCTAAAGCCGCAGAACTGGAAGCCGTGCTTCTGGCAGAAGCGGATCGCAGGGTAGTTCTTGCTCTGCATCTCCATGGTCAGGTGGCGCAAGTCGTGGGCACTGGCCCACTGCATTACAGCCTGGAGCAGTGCTGTGCCAATCCCGGCCCGCCGATGCGGTCTCCCGACGATCAGATGACGAATCCAGCCTCTGCCCTCGGCCGGCTGGGCCAGCAGGCCGGTGTATCCCCGGAGATAGCCGTCATCATCTGCGACCAGAAAGCTGTCCCACTGTCCCCACTCAGCCCACAACTGCTCGGGGTCTCGTGGGTAACGAACGCTCATGGACCGCGGAAGGCGGACCGAGCGAAAGCTGAGCATCATCGCTCCGTTCTCCTCCCGGCGGTTGATCTGCCAGACGTGGGTGGTAGTATAATGGTGGTCCAGCGCAGTACACTGCTTCAGGTCGGCCGGAACCGCCTTGCGTACTATCATGGTCGGTCTACTCCCACTGCTCAATCAGCCGATTCTACCATCGCGGGGAGCGAGCGGCAAACCGTGATTGCGCGGGGCCCATGTCTCTGTGGGTGAGAGCAGTTCCGGCTCTGGTGTGGAGCGGGCTCTCTGTCAGCCACTGGAATGCGCCCGTAGAGGCTTGTAGTTAGGGAAGACTCGGACGGGCAAACGTGCTACGGGGCCTATTGAGGAGCCACAATGTGCAGGGTTAGGTAGCAAGTGGCCACCTCGTTGTAGGTAGCATCTACTACTACGACGCGAATCGAGTACCCGCCGGGTGCCCACGCTGAAAAGTCGGCCGTACCCAGCGGCCCGTCCTGCACAGGCGTCGTTACCTCGCCGCCCAGGAGCGAGGCCCAGGCACCGGCCGTCTGTGGCCCGTACGCCTCCAGCTTGTAGAACTGGAACTGGTCTGCTGTGACATTGCCGCCGAAAGTAACCACCCCGGAAACCTGAGCCCCGTCAGCGGGGCTGGTGATCTCGCAGACCGCACCAGGCGCTACCTGGGCGGTGGGAGAGGCTTCTTGAGTGGCTTCTTCCGGTTCACCACTAACGGCCGTGGGCTGGAACTGAGGGGTCTCGAGGACGACAGTCGCCGTAGGCGTAGAGGTCGCCGTTACCGTGGGGGTCTGGTTGCTGAAAGTAGGGGGAGGAGTGGAAAAGATGTCGCGCGTCGGGGTCGGACTAACTCGCCGATGGGCAGGAAGGCGCGGCTCGATGAAGGAGACGAAGACGAACAGCGCGCTGGCGAGCACAACCACCAGGAGGAGTAGCCCCAGCAGGCGCCTGAGGCGCGCCTTGGCTACCTCCAGTTCCAGACCGAAAAGCGCAACCTGTGTCTCTCGTCGAGTCCGCAAGTAGGCGACCAGAAAACCGACAAAGGCCAGCGCGAGAAGCGGGTAGAACCAGAGAGCGCGGCCCGCTATGAACCTGAGGACATCGAAGATCAAAGAAGAGCCTCGTCACTTGGCGGCCGGAAGCGCCTTCAGGACGCCCCGTAGAAGGGCAATCAGACGAGGAACAATGACTCTGCCGGTCTCGAGTACTTCCTCGTGGGTGGTCTTGGTAGAGGGCCCGGTCTCCATCCGAGCGATATTGGTGATGCCAGAGACACCCAATACACGAAGGCCCCCATGGCGAGCCACGATAGCTTCGGGCACGGTGGACATGCCCACGGCGTCCGCACCCATGAGCCGGAGGAAACGCAGATCGGCCGGCGTCTCAAAGGAAGGGCCGGCAAGAGAGACATAGATCCCCTCTGCCAGTGGAATACCATTGTCCAGCGCAACCTGCCGGGCAACTGCCCGTAGCCCAGGGTCATAGACCTGGCTCATGTCAGGAAAACGGGGGCCCAGGCTCTCGTCGTTGGGGCCCCGGAGAGGGTTGGCGCCGCCCATGCCGATCATGTTGATGTGATCGGCGATGAGCATGAGTTGCCCAGCCCGCATGTCGGAACGCAGTCCACCGGCCGCGTTGGTAAGGATGATGGTGTGCACCCCCATCAGCTGCATCACGCGGACTGGCAAGGTCACCCGCGTCATGGGGTGGCCCTCGTAATAGTGCGTCCGGCCGCGCATTACCATCGCGACTTGCCCCTCCAGCTCGCCAATATGCAGCTCACCGGCATGCCCTTCGACCGTTGAGACCGGCCAGTGGGGAATCTCGCCGTAGGGTATCAGGTCAGTGTTCTCGACCTGCTGGGCCAGCTCTCCCAGCCCCGAGCCCAGTACCAGGCCTATCGTGGGCTGGTGGCGAGTGCGACCCCGCACAAAGCTCGCCGCCTCTTCAAAGTGCGCTAGAGAGAAGTCGGTCATTTCTTCGCCTCGCAGGACTCTACTCGGACTCGTCAGGCTCGGCCGCCAACCGGCTGTAGACGTGGGTCGTCGAGATGCTGGCATGGCCCAGCAGCTGCTGGACCTTGTTGATCTGCGAGCCCTGAGCGAGTTTGTGCACCGCAAAGGAGTGGCGCAAGGTGTGGGGAGTCACGTCTGCCGGGAGGCCCGCGTCCTTGGCACGCGCCTTGATAATCATCCAGAGCCCCTGGCGCGTGAGCTGGGCGCCGCGATGGTTCAAGAAGAGGGCCGTCTCTCCAGAGTCTTTGACCAGATGGGGACGACCGTGGTCCAGATAAAGGAGCAGGGACTCTCGGGCTTCCGCGGTCAGGGGTAGAAACCTAGTCTGATAGTCCCGGTTCACACACTGCACCTCTCCCCTATCGAGATCGGCGTCCTGGACCGACAAGGCCACCATCTCTGACGCGCGCAGCCCGGTCGCATAGAGCAGGGTGATCAGTGCCCTGTCCCGCAGTGACTTGGGAGCACCGTCGTTTGGCGCGGAGGCCTGCAGCAGCTCGACTTGACTGGCATCCAGGCACCTGGGAACCCGCTTCGCCACTCTAGGAGAACCCATCTCAGCCGTCGGATCAAATCTGATGTGACGTTCCTGATGCAAGTAGTGAAAGAACGACTTGAGAGACGCTACCTTCCGCGCCACGGTGGACGAGGCGTACTCTCTCTCCCTGAGTTCCCGCACATACTTCTCCATGAGCGCCCGTCCTACCTGGCCCCACTCGGCAACTAGGTCGCGCTGCCTAACGAACGAGAGCAACTGCTCCAGGTCGTTCCTGTAGGCCGCGATGGTGTTGCTGGAATAGCCTCGCTCGTTGAGCAGGAATCTGAGAAAGGCACTCAGCATCTCCTCCATCATCAACTCCTTGTGCGGGAAAGGTCGGCTCGATCTAACATAACAAGAGGCATTATAGCACAACGCTCTCCAAACTCAAACGTGAAATGAGCTCGCCGCGGGCGGGAGAGATGGATCGCCATCTGCGGAGCAAAGGTGCACCGTGAACGGCGTTCCACCTGCCTGTCGACACCCTCAACAGCCCAGGGAGGCAGCCTTCGGTCGTCATTTGGCCAGCTGCCGCCAGCCGCGCATGACGCGTCGAGCGTCCTCGACGGTCAAGAAAGCGGTAGCATCTACTTCGTTGACCAAGCGGACCACGTCTGCCACTTGTTTGCGGGCGGCTACCACGTTTACCAGGTACACTGGCCCAGACTGGCCCTCGGCTCGCAGCACGGTGGCGCCAAAGCCGGCCCGCCGTACTCTGTCCGAGATCTCGGGCCCCTTGGTCATGGACACGATAGAGATGTGCGCATCGCCAATCGCCAGCCGGCCCTCAATCCACATCCCCAGAAGCGTGCCGGCGGCAAACCCACCAGAGTACCCAAGGATGTTCCACACCGTGTCGAGGTTCGCCATCACCTGGCCGACGGCTAGCAACCAGATCGTCACCTCCACGAATCCAATCAACGCAGCCCATTTGCGCATGCCGCGCACGATCATGGCGGTGCGAACGGTGCCCATGGAGACATCGATGATGCGCAGGCAGAATATCAGCAGCGCTCCGCCGGCCGCCTTCCAGAACACGTCCAACCCCTCTCGCCTCAGGCCTTCCCGCCCGCCGCCGGCGCCTGTCCCTCGCGGGTCACGCGCTCTAGAGCGCTCCTGGCGGCCGCCTGGGCTGCCAGCTGCTTGCTGCGGCCGGTCCCCTCGCCCCACGCTACGCCGTCAACGGTCACCTGGACCGTAAAGGTCCTGTCGTGGTCCGGTCCCTCGGTACGGGTAGTGCTGTAGCTGGGAGTGTGCCCCAGCTCTGCCTGGCTCCATTCTTGGAGCACGCTCTTGGCATCGCGGTCGAGCTCCCGCGCCAGGATTGCATCGGCCGCGGGGACAAAGTGAGGCTCAATCATGCGCCGGACAGCTTCAATCCCCTGGTCCAGGTAGATGGCCCCAACGATGGCCTCCAGGGCAGCGCAGAGGTTGGCCTGTCGGTCCCGGCCGCCGTGCTCCGCCTCACCTCTCCCCAGCCTGAGCACATCTCCAGCCCCCAGGTAGGATGCCAGGCGCGCCAGCGTCTCGGTCCGGACCAGAGCTGCCCGCAAGCTGGTCATCCGTCCTTCCCGCATCTCAGGATAGCGGTGGTACAGCAGCACGGTCGTAACCAAGTCGAGCACTGCATCACCAAGGAACTCTAGCCGCTCGTTGTCCTCCAGCGCGTCGTCGGGGTTCTCGTTGAGGTATGACCGATGAGTGAGCGCGCGCTGGAGCAGGGAGCGGTCGTTGAAGCGGAATCCGAGAGCGTCCTGGAACTGTTCGAGGGACGTCATTCGCGCCCTAGCCACCAAATCGAACCCGAAACAGGCCCTTGATGTCCTTCCAGGCGGTGTCAACCACGTTGACAGTGGACTCGGGGTCGTCCACCCAGCGAACCGGCACCTGGTGGATCTCGTAACCGGCTGCTTCCGCACGCAGCAGCAGCTCAGTGTCAAAGAACCACGCGTTGTCCTTAATCCTGGGCACCAATTCCTGGACTGCCTGGCGGGTAGCAGCCTTGAAGCCGCACTGCGCGTCGGCAAAGGATCGGCCCGGAAAGACTAGCCATATGAGCAGGTTGTACACACGGGACGTCAACTCTCGCAGCAGCGGCCGGTTAATCACCTGTGACCCCGGTATCAGGCGTGAGCCAATGGCCACGTGCTTGGTCCCTTCCATGAGCGGTTGAACGAGCGGCTCCAGGCACTCGAGGTCAGTGGAGAGGTCCACATCCATGTAGCATACCACGTCGGCCGGGCTTTCCAGCCAGGCAAAGCGCAGCGCTCGACCCCGCCCCTTCTGCGGGATGCGGAGGTAGGCAATCCCGGGACGCCGGCGGGCGAGCTCCTCGCCTATCTCGGGAGTCCCGTCAGTGGAGGCGTTGTCGGCGATGACAACCCGCCACCGGTAATGGCAGCTGTGCTCCAGGAACGAGCATAGACGCAGAACGTTGGTTTCCAGGTCAACTTGCTCGTTGTAGACGGGGATCACTATGTCAAGGAGGCGGTCAGTGGATGGCATCGCGTATGGCGGAAGGCCGCTGCATGTGCCGGGATTATAGCAGATACGTTGCTCTCTACAAACTTGGCCCGCCTCCCCCCTATGGTATAATCCTGCGGCAGAGGCAGTCGAGGCAGCGCACGGCGCTTTCTGCGGGCGGCCCTAGCAGCACAGAGCGCACGACCGATTGGGGACTATTCCTTGCTAGAGAAGTTGCGTGACAGCCTGACGCGGACCCGGAAATCGGTGTTCGGCAGGATCATCAACCTGCTGGGGGCAGGTGAGATCTGCGACGACACCTGGGACGACCTGGAGGCCTTTCTCATTCAGGCGGATATGGGGGTGGACACCACGTTGGCTGTCGTGGAGCGACTGCGGCAGCGAGTGGTTCAGGACGGCCTGACTCATGCCGACGAGCTGGGATTGGCTCTCAAGGATGAACTGCGCGGCCTACTGCCAGATCCGCCGCCGCTGGCAATAGACGATCCGCGCCTGCTGACCCTGGTTCTGGTGGTGGGCGCCAACGGGTCTGGCAAGACCACCACGATAGGCAAGTTGGCGCACCGGTACGCCAGCCAGGGGCGGAAGGTCCTGCTGGCGGCCGCCGACACTTACCGGGCAGCTGCCATCGAGCAGATACAGATCTGGGCGGAGCAGGCGGGAGTGCCGGTGATCGCTGGGCAGCCAGGAGGCGACCCAGGCGCTGTGGTGTACGACACCATTCGCGCCGCCCGCGCCAGGGGCATGGACCTGATCATTGCGGACACGGCCGGCCGTCTCCACACAAAGTACAATCTGATGCAGGAGCTCAGCAAGGTTCGAAACGTGGCCGCCAAGAACGTTCACGGTGCTCCACACGAGACCCTGCTGGTGTTGGATGCACCGACCGGCCAGAACGCCCTGGTCCAGGCGCAGCGGTTCCGGGAAGCAGTAGACGTAACAGGCGTTGTGCTCACCAAGCTGGACGGCACGGCCAAGGGCGGGATGGTGTTTGCCATTCATCACGAGCTGGGGCTACCGGTGCGCTTTGTGGGTACCGGCGAAGGGATTGGGGACCTGGCTGAATTCGACGGGGATCTGTTTATCGAGGGTCTGTTTGGACTGTAAAGATGGAAGAGCTACTGGAACGACTAGCGGTGATAGAGAAACGGCTGCAGGAACTACGGAGGCGTCTTTGACCTAGCTGGCAAGATGCAGCGGATAGCCGAACTGGGTAAGCAGGCCGCCGCACCGGACCTGTGGAGCGATCCTCAAGCAGCACAGCGCACCATGCGCGAACTCGCCCGGCTCCGGGAGGAGGTCGAGAGCTTTGACGTTATCTGCAGTCGGGCGGCCGATGCCCGTGAGCTGGCAGAGCTCGGGGATGAGGGGCTGCACGAGGAACTGGCCGTAGAGACCGACCAGCTGACGTTGGCGGTGGAGCAGCTCGACCTGCGCAGCATGCTCTCTGGCCCCTACGACAGAGAGGACGTCATCCTGGCGATCCACGCTGGCGCTGGCGGCACCGATGCACAGGACTGGGCGGAGATGGTGCAGCGGATGTACCTGCGCTGGGCGGAGTCGCGGCAATTCGACACAGAGGTGTTCTCCACCACGGAAGGGGAGGAGGCGGGCATCAAGAGCGTGACGCTGGCGATTTCAGGAGAGTACGCCTACGGCTACCTGAGGTCAGAGCGCGGGGTTCACCGGCTGGTGCGCCTATCGCCCTTTGACGCAGCCCACCGGCGCCACACTTCGTTCGCTCTGGTGGAGGCCTGGCCCGACGTGTCGGGCCCGGTGGAGGTAGAGATCAAGGAGAGCGATCTGCAGATTGACCGTTTTCGCGCGGCCGGAGCAGGCGGGCAGCACGTCCAGAAGAACGAAACCGCCATTCGCATCACGCACCAGCCCACCGGCATAACTGTGTCGTGCCAGAGCGAGCGCTCGCAGAAGCAGAACCTGGAATCGGCGATGAAGGTGCTGCGGGCCAGGCTGCTGGCGATGGAGCAGGAGAAGCAGGAGGCGGAAGTGGCAGCGCTTAAGGGAGTGCACGTGGATGCTGGCTGGGGAAACCAGATTCGCTCCTACGTGCTGCATCCCTACCAGATGGTCAAAGACCATCGCACCAACTGGGAGATGGGCAACGCGACGGCGGTGCTGGACGGCCGCCTGGACGAATTCATGGATGCGTACCTGCGGGCGGTCGGGCCGTAGCCATCCCATGGCGGGCCAAAGTGGCTGCTGGCGGCAGAGCGTCTGCTGGACACCACGTGGGGGCACCCCTTGTGGGTGCCCCATGCAGGACAGCTGCTAGTAACGTCCCTGGCCGCTGCAGCGACATGAGCGGTAGAGAAGCCAGTGCCTGAACGTCTGGTCCTATTCAGATCAATAGAGGTGCAAAGTGACAAAAAAGAGAAGCGTTTCGCGCAGGCCCTCGCGCCCAACTAGAACTCGCTCCCGCAAGTCGCCTTCACGGCCCAGCCGGTCTCCATCCCGGACCAGCCGCCCTGCCAAGCGCAGCGTCTCCAGCACAGCGGGCGGGAGAAGGGCAGAGCGGGCAACCAACCCGCGGCGCCGGGCGGCAGCAGCCCCTCGGCCGGCTCGGCGACCCACACCCGCGAGACGACCTCGGCGGGCGCCGGCGCGGCGGCTGAAACCGCTGGCGGTTCCGGCACGCCGGCCGACCAGAGCGGCGGCGGCTGCGTTGACGGCGGCTGCGTTGACGGCAGCTGCTCTGGCTTCCCGGCAAGCGCGGCGTACCCCCTTCCGCGCGACACGGCAGGACCGGAGGGCTGCTTTCGACAGCGCTATCGCGGGCCCGGCCGCGGGCATCAGCGAGTATTCATCGCTGGACGAGGAGATCTCGGAGCTCTTTGAGCAAATCGGAAGCCTGCAAGAGGCGGCGATGCTGCCGGCCGTCGGCGGGGACCTGGATGAGGTGAACGCGCTGGTCAGCCGTCTGCCTTTCGACCTGCAGGCTGTGCGGCAGAGGGGTTTCGTACATGAGGCTCAGTTGGAGGAGCAGATCAGCAGCCTCACAGCTCGCTGGGAGAAGCTGGCTGACAAGGTATCTGACGCGTTGTACAGGCAACAGACCGACCTGGTGGAGGCCGCCAATGAGCTGGTGGACTCAGTGAACCGGCTTCACAGGCCCGGCGTCGGACGGGCGGCGGTGGATAGCGCGTGGGCCAGGACGCGAGCCCTGCAATCTCGCGTTGAGGCAGCGCACGGAAGTCTGACCGAGATGTACGATGATCTGGGCGACGAGCTGGAGAAGGTCGAGGACAGGATAGAGCAGGTAGAATGGATGCTGGATCAGGTAGAGGCGGCCAAATTCGACCTCCTGGAGGGAGAGGCGCCGCTGCGGGCAGTCCAGGCACGTTGGGTTCGCCAGGGGGAGGACCAAGGACCGCTGGGCATCCTCTACCTCACCGACCAGCGCTTGCTCTACGAGCAGAAAGAGGAGCTGACCACAAAGAAGATTCTCTTTGTCAGCGTCAAGAAGGAAACGGTGCACGAGTTCCTGTTTGACGCTCCGGTCAGCGCGGTGGAGAAGATCGGCGTCGGCGAAGAGCGGAGCGGCTTTCTGGGCATGGGCAAGGTAGAGGTGCTGGAGCTCGGCTTCGACCACACCGCGCAGGTAAGCGGCGCCGAGTTTCACCTGAAGAAGGGCACCGCAGAGGAATGGCAGGCGGCCATCGGCCGGGTCAAGTCAGGGCAGATGGACCGGGCCCGCACCGCGGAGGCGGCCGAGGAAGCCGAGGCGCTGGATGAAGCCCGGAAGGAGCTCCCATCCAATTGCCCCAACTGCAGTGCTCCGCTGGACCAGACCATCGTACGCGGGATGACCAGCACCACCTGCAAGTACTGCGGGACGGTGATTCAGATCTAGCAGACCACTGTCTTGACTGCTGCCTGCGAAGGCCAGGTGGTCCTGCTCTTGAGCCAGGACCGGAAGAAGTTCTTTCTCCACCTGCAGCCAGGACAGCGGCTGCAGACTCACCGCGGAATACTGTACCATGACGACCTCATCGGCCGCCCTCTGGGCAGTTTGGTGCGCTCGCACCTGGGCCACCGGTTTCACTTGCTGACGCCCTCGTGGGAAGAACTGCTACGCTCCATCCGCCGCAGCTCACAGATTGTCTATCCCAAGGAGATCGGCTACATACTGGTCAAGATGTCCATCCGGCCGGGGACGGTTGTGGTGGAAGCCGGGACCGGCAGCGGCGCATTGACGGCCGCCCTGGCGGCGGCCGTGATGCCGGCCGGTCACGTCTACTCCTATGACGTTCGGGAAGACATGCAGCAGCTCGCGGAGCGCAACTTGGCCCGGTTCGGGCTGCAGGAGTTTGTCACCCTCAGACACCGCGACATTTCCGAGGGGCTCGACGAAAGCGAGGTAGACGCGGTCTTCCTAGACGTGCCGACCCCCTGGCGCTATCTGGACCAAGCCCATGAGGCGCTCAAGGGAAGTGGCTTCTTTGGCTCGATCCTGCCGACGGCGAACCAGGTGGTCGAGCTGCTCCGGGGGCTGGAGCACTCCAGTTTCGGGTTTACTGAAGTAGAGGAGATCCTGCTGCGTGGCTACAAGACGATCCCGGCTCGTTTCCGACCGATGGACCGTATGGTAGCACACACCGGTTTTCTGATCTTCGCGCGGGCCCTGGTTGCGGGTTGGGCGGAGGAAGAGTAGGGCCGGGCAGTCCTGCCTCTGCCGCGGCAGAGGCCGCGGCCTGTGGTGCGGCAGAGGCTGCTCTCACAGCTACGATTCGGCTTCGGGCTCCTCGAGCTCCTCGCCAACCACCTCCACTTCAGCGACTTCTTCGACGATCTCCTCGATTTCCTCTTCTTCCTCTGCCCGGAACGCTTGGGTGGTGACGACCAGATCATCGCCGTCCGCGAGGACGGTGATCGAATCGGGCACCTGGAGGTCCTTGACGGTAAGAGTGTCTCCGGGCTTGGTCAGAGACCTGACGTCAATCTCGAGGGTGGAAACCAGGTCGGCCGGTAGGCATTCGATCTCCACCGAGCTCAAGTCCTGCAGCACGTTGCCCTGCCCCAGGGACTCGATTGGAGCTTCACCCACCAGTACGATGCTCACGTCGGTGGTAATTCTGTCGGTCATGACGACCTGATAGAAATCGACGTGTTCCACGGTCTGTCGGATCACATCGTACTGGATGTCGCGGACCAGGGCGGTTCGCTTCTCTCCGCCTTCCCCTATCTGGAGGGAGATGAGGTTGGTGGTGCCCGCTCGTTTCAACGTGCGCTCCAGGTCAGACTGGACGAACTGGAGGTTCGCTGGCTCAGTCTCACGGCCGTAGAGCACGCCGGGCACGTAGCCCTGGGCGCGCAATCGGCGCACCTTCTTTCGCGTAATCTCGCGGGGTTCAGCTAGCAGCTCATACTCGGTCATTGGTTAGTCCTCAGTGGCAAACAGAGATCTCAGCGACGCCAGCAAGCCAAGGCCCAGGGCCAGAGCCAGGCCAATGAGAAGGGCGCCGCGCGAATCGACGGCCGTTTCCACGTTGCCGTGGACCTCAGCGGCAAGCAGCAGGCCCGTCCTTATCTGGAGGCCCTCCACGCGCTTGGCTACGATCACGCCGGCCGAGCTGTCCTTCTGCAGGTTGGCCTGATCGCTGGTGAGCACTCCGGCGCCGCTTTGTTCCATCGTTACCTGCTGGGCTCTCACGTTGATGGCGCCACTGTTCTTCATGGTGACGGTCTCAGCCTCAATGAACTGAGCGCCGCCCTGATGGATCTCTACGTGCTTCCCCTCCACCTTCTGGGCACCGCCCTGGTGGATCTCGACGTGCTCGCCCTGTACCGCGTGTTCGCTGCCGCCGGTGAGGTAGACCTCTTCTTTCTCCTCTTCGGCCGTATCCACGCTGGCCTCGGCGGGCTCTGGCTCGGCCTTCTTTCCTCTTGTGACCATGAGTGGCTCCTCCGGTACACACAAAAGGGCGTCGTCTCGTCAAGCTCACGGCCGCCCTTGCAGTAGTAGTTTGTCGAAAGCTGGCCGGTATTGTAACTGAATCGGATATGCGGGTCAAGGCTGGCATGTACGGGCAGCCCGACACAAGGCTTCTGGTGAGCGAGAGTCCACCCTCTCCGCCGACACCTATCCCTACGAGGGAGAGGAGAGCCCGACCCACCAGCTTCGGGCTGAGAGCCCGACCTACGGATCGCTGTGCGGCGCCTGGCGCAGTGGATCCACCCTCTCACCCCCGGCCTTTCTCCCTCGTCGGAAGAGGGGAGCGCGGTCCACCAGCGTCGTGCTCTGAACCCGACCTACAGGACTGACCTGCGTGCGTCGGGCTGGGAGCCCGACCTACGAACCCGCCCTACATCTTCCGGAGAAGCAGCACCCCCAGCGCACCGGCATAGCAGGCAGCGCCGGCAATCAGCACCCACGAAAAGCCGAACGAGAGCGCCAGCAGGGCCGCGCTCACCGACGCTACCACCGATGCGGCCCCGTTCACACCCCATGCCCATGGGATCAGGTCAGGGGCTGACTGCTCCAGACGGCCTATGCCTCGCGGAAATGGCATCCCCAGCAGGAAGCCCAGCGGCGCCAGGGCAGCTACGGCGACCAGCAGCCTGAGGCTCAGCGCTGAGCCCAGGAAAAGAGCGAGGAGGCGGGGCAGAAGAAGCGGGTACGCGAGCAGAAGGGCGACCAAAGCTGCCAACGCCACCCGGTGGGGAACCCTCTCTGATGCCCAGCTTCCCAACCCGGAGAAGAAGAGCAAGCCAAAGAGAACGGCCGTCAGACCATAGACCGGCTGTCCCAGAAAGAGAATGAACTGCTGCGCCAGGGGAATCTCCCCCAGAAGGAACCCCAGCCCGATCAAGCCGAAATAGGCCAGGGTAGAGGCGCGCAGGCCAGCCGGAGCACCCGGAACGCGCCCTGCCAGCCGGCCGGCCGCCAACGGCAGGAGGATCACGGCCAGGGCCGCAGCCGTGGCGAGCGCCAGCAGCGCCAGCAGGACAAAGTAGCCCGCGCCACCAAAGGGTTGCCAGGTATGCCCAGCCTCTCGCCATACCTGAGGCGCCTGCCTCCACTTGAAATAGTGCCCAAAGAAGGGCCGGTTGTCAGTGGGCGGCGTCACGTCAAAGGGAAAGGCGCCGAGCCAGTCTTCCCTGTCCGAACTGGAAAGCAGGGAGGTCGCCGCCCGGTAGTAGGCTGGCTCCGGCAGCACGCTGTACCGGTTGACCTCCTCCAGCCGCACGTCGGGTGCGAACACCAGGTCAAAGCTGCGCTCCGCCAGCCAGTCGCGGGCCAGGTCGAGCTCGGCCGCGGAGAAGCCGTCGGGCTTGACCAGCACCGTGGCCGTGTTGTAGCCCCGGAAGAAGACGATCTGCTCGGCCGGCGCGCCGCCGCGCCGTTCCAGCGCGGTGACCGCCAGGGCCAGGAGGCGGGTCTCCTCGCTGGGCGGCGTCTGGAGCCAGCGAGTCACCTGGAGCACGCCTGCCGGTGCCAGAGCTGCCAGGTAGTCGTCAAAGGCCTCTACGGTATAGCGATACTCCTCGGCCAGACTGTAGGCTCCGGAGCGCACCGGCCGGTAGGGGCTAGTGAGGCACAGGGTGACGACATCATACTCCTTTTGGCTCCGTTTCGTGTAGCTGCGGCCGGACTCGAGGACGGTCTCAACACCCGGCAGCTGGTAGGCAGAACCGGCCGCTTTCACAACCAGGGGATTAGGCTCGACAGCCGTGATGTACCGGGCCCCCATGGCCTTGGCGACCAGGATGTCGAGCCCCGCCCGGGGTTCCAGCAGCAGCGCTTCGGCCGAGGGCCGCAGCCGGTAGGCCAGGGCGCTGGGCAAGAACCCGGCAAAGCCCGAGGGATCCAGCGCCCCTGGCTCCACATCGATCATCACGCCACCCAGGTCGCCGCCGTCCACGGTCACCCCCCACTGAGGGGGCAACGGCCGCGAGTACCGGTAGCTCAGGCCGGGCAGCGAGCGAATAGCTGTACTCTCCACCAGGTCCACTCGCGAAAAGGCGTTCCAGCGAGTGGACACAGTCCGAGCGCCGGGCACGTTGAGCGCGTAGCTGAGGTCCTTGTAGGGAGAGAGACGGAGCGTGAGCAAGTCAGGGCGGAGAAAGAGTCCCGCCAGGCAGCACAATAGGACAACGGCCGGGATGGCCCAGCGAGCGAGCCCGAGTCCGAGTCTTCGGCCGGCCGCGCCTGCGAACAGCAGGGCCGCGGAGGCGCCCAGGGCGCTGCTGAACAGTACCACCCCCTCTCCACCCAGAGCAGTGGGCGCGACCAGGGCCAGCAGGCAGCCGCCGGCCGAGCCGAGCAGGTTGACAAAGTAGGTGCGCGAGGCGCGGCCCGGCCGGGCCGACAGCAGCAGGCCAACGGCCGCCCCGCTGCAGAAGAAAGGCGCTGCCAGGACGACATAATGTATCGCCAGCACCACCACCTGCCGCCGGTCCCAGGCAATACTGAAGGAATCAAAAGGGAGCAGGTTGATCAGCAAGTAGCCCCCCAGGCTGCTGAGAGCAAAGCCGAGCGCCAGCCAGAGGAGGGTAGACTCGGGGTGGCGCCGTCCCCAGCGAGGCGCCAGGGCCAGGGCCGACCCACTGGCGCCAAAACCCAGCAGGGCCAGGCTGACGATCATGAAGGCAAAGTGGTAGAACTGGGCCACCGAGAAGAGCCGGGTCAGGTTGATCTCGTAGAGGAGAGTGCCGGCCGAGACCAGGAAGAGGCCCAGATAGGTGAGCGAGGTCCGGTTCGGAGAGGTCATCCCAGCGGGTACTCCTCGGCGCCCTTGTCGACTCGCGCGGCTCAGCCAGCGAGATGATAGCACGAGGCCCAGAGCCCGTCAATTGGCGCCGGTCTGCCCCGGCCGTGGGACCGATGTCGAGCGCAGCCCTTGGCCGGGGAATCGCGATCAGAGGCCATCGCAGGGGCCCCGTGCTGCCCAGAGACAGGTACGGCTAGCGCGCTGAGGAGCCGGTGGTGCCTCACCTGGCTTTGGCTACCGGCCGGATGCGGGCTGCATGCTCGTCAAAGTGATGGGGGATGGCACGAAGCAACTGCTCTACCGTCAGCGGCTGGCCCAGGACCCGCACGCTTCTTCCCCAGTCCTCTTCCCGGACGCTTTCAAGCAACTCGAGAACCTTTCCGTGGCAGTCGTCGTACTTGGCAGCGATGGATTGAGGAGTAGCCCTATTGGCGCGCAGGCGAGTGTAGATCAGGTTCAGCCGGTCGGCCACAAACCCCACGGCCAGCGGGAATCCAACTCCGCGCCGCGCGTTTTTCGCTAGATCCAGCAGGAAACGTGTCCCCCAGGCGATGTGCCACATCTCTTGCCTGACTGTCCAAGCTGAACCGAGGGCCTTTTCCCCCCAGGCCGCATCAGGGATGTCAAGCAGAAGCTGGTGAAAGGCCGCTCGCGCGGCTGCCAGTTCAGCTCGGACCACGCCGCATCGCGGCCGCGATGCCGCCGCAGTGGCGACCGCAGTGGCGACCGCAGCTGCGACCGCATTCGGCGCCGGTTTCGCGACGCCCGGTGGCGGCTCTCCGTTGCTCACACTCTGGCTTTCCGTCTCGTCTGACCCGTCTTGAGTTGAGACTCTAGCACACTGGGGGCTGCCGGGCCAGTCTGGAATACAGTTGTGCTAGCGCCATCACCCAGCGAGAGGCGCCGTAACAGACGGAGCAGGCCGCAGAGGGTGTCGAAAAACGAGTGGAACGCGATTCTGCCTGCGGTTCTGTGCTGCAGGGGGGAAACAGGTGGGCGCACATCTCCCTCCCTCCGGCAGCGGGCTCTTCTTCAACACTGCCCGCAACGAATGTACTTGGCCGCCAGACCGTGGTAGAATTCTCCGTTGATCATGACTCAGACAAAAGCAGGCAGGGGAAAGACGCACAGGTTCTGCCTGACGCTGGCACTACTGCTCGGCACGCTGGCGACCGGCAGCGCACCCCGTGCCCAGGCGGCCGGGCCGCTGGTGCTGGCCTTCTACTATGCCTGGTACGACATGAACGCCTGGAGCTCGGGGAATCTCCCGGACCTGCCGGCGCAGCAGTACGTCTCGATGGACCCAGCGACCATCGATCGCCACGTGGGCGAGGCCCAGAGGGCAGGCATCGACGCTCTTGTCCAATCCTGGTACGGACCGGGAGGGGGCAACCAGACGGAGGGTAACTTTCAGACCGTGCTCAACACCGCCAGCGCCCGTGGGTTCCGGGCGGCGGTGGATTTCGAAGTGGGCAGCCCCTACTTTGGTAGCCCGGCCGACCGAATCGCTGCGCTACAACACCTTCTCTCGGTGCACGCCAACCATCCTGCCTACCTGCGGGTAGACGGCAAGCCGGTTGTCTTCTTCTGGGCTTCCTGGCTGCTCTCAGTGGACGAGTGGGCGGGAATCCGCGCCCAGGTGGACCCGAACCACAACAGTATATGGATCGTAGAGGGGGCCTCGACCGACTATCTCTCGGTGTTTGATGGGCTGCACCTCTACAACATCGCCTGGTCGGATAATCCGGCCGGCACCCTGGCGCGCTGGGGGCAGGAGGTGCGGACCAAAGCGGCCGCGTTGGGCAGCTACAAGTACTGGGCCGCTACCGTGATGCCGGGCTGGGATGACACTCGGGTTCCCGGCCGCACCGGTACCTTTGTGCGCGAGCGGGATGGCGGCGCCTATTACCAGCAGTGCTGGTCGGGCGCGGTCGCCAGCAGCCCGGACATGATCATCCTCACCAGCTTCAACGAGTGGATGGAAGGCTCGATGATAGAGCCCAGCGTGACTTATGGGAACGCGTACCTGGACCTGACGGCCCAGATGGCGGCCGCCTACAAGGCAGGCGGGGTCCCTGCGCCGCCTCCGACAGTAGCGCCCAGTGACGCCCCGTCGCCCACAAGCCCGCCGCTGCCTACCAGCACTCCGGCCCGGACGCCCACTATTGGCGATACGGCTACTCCGGAGCCAACTCCCACTCTGGCACCCTCACTTACCTCTACGCCGACGCCCACGCCGACGTGTGCCCCGACAACCTCGGCGGCGGCTACAGTGACGGACGGGCTTGGGGGCGGGGAGGAGAACAGTGAAAGCGCCGATGTCGGCGATGCGGTGGTCTTTACTGCCCCCCGCGTGACGCTTCGCCCCAGCGCTACTCCATCCCTCGTCAGTGTCAGCCCGACGCCGGTCGCGCCAGGCGCGGCGTGGCCTCTGCCCTGCCTGGGAAGCTCCCTGCTGGCAGTGGCGGCTCTGGGACTGTTTCGCCGTTCCCAGCCTGACTAGCGGCTGCCTGAGCCGGACCCCCGGCCGTTGTCGGTGACGTAAAAGCCCTTGCCTTTGAAATGCACGGCCGGCTGCCCCACCACCCTCCGGACGGCGCGATGGCCGGCCGGGCAGGTATCGGCCGGCGGATCGCCGAAGCTCTGCAGCCGGTCAAAACGCCGGCCGCATACCTGACATTCGTACTCGTAGAGCGGCATGGGGGGCTGCGCCGAAAAGACCCCCAAGGTCCGGCGGGACCTCAGGGGTCTCTCTAGCTCCCCGATCCGGCTATTTGGTCTTGACCTTGATCTGCCGCGGCTTGATGGCTTCCGCCTTGGGGATGAGCAGCGTCAGCAAGCCATTCTCAAAGGTGGCATCTGCCTTCCCGGCATCCACTGGGATGTTCCGGCTCAGCACGCGGATGAACTTGCCGGCCGGGCGCTCCTCAAAGAGATAGTTCACGTTCTCCAGGTGAGCCGGCAGCTCTCCCCGGATGGTGAGGGTTTCACCCTCGATGGTGATATCCACATCCTCAGGCTGTAGGCCGGGGACGGCGGCCTGGATGACGATCTCGTCGTCGGTGGAGTAAACGTCCACCGGCAGTCGCCAGGCCCGCGCGCTCTCGCGCTCTTCCCAGCTGGTCCGGGCCGGCCGGACCCAGCTATCCTCGAACAAGCGATCCATCGCCTCTCGTAGACTTACAATATCCCTGTTTGGTTGCCAACGTACAATACGCATCCTTTTTTCTCCTATGTAACCTGCTCTCGGCAGGCAGCTACTTCTTGACCTTCACTGTAACCGATTTGGGCCGTTTCTCTTCCGGCTTGGCAAAAGTGAGAGTGAGAATGCCATCGGCAAAGGAAGCATCTGCCTGATCGGCATCCACCTCAATCGGCAGCCGCACACTGCGGCAGAAAGAGCCATAGCGGAACTCGCGCCGATGGTAGTTCTCCTCTTCAACCTCTTCCTCTGCCTTGGCCTCGCCCTTGATGTTGAGCATGTCGCCGGTGACGGTGATGTCCAGGTCCTCGGCCTTGATGCCGGGCACGGCGGCCTTGACGACCAGAGAGTCCTCCTTCTCGTACATGTCTACGGCCAGACTGCCGCCAACCGAAGGCGCTCTGGCGCCCTCCAGCGGCCGGACAAAACTCTCCTCAAAGAGGCGGTCCATCGCCTCTCGCAGCGAGACCATGTCGCGGAAAGGTTCCCAACGAACAAGTCTGTTTGCCATAACACTACCTCCTGAATGCTGTCTCATGCTTCGGGCACCATTGTATGGTTAGAGTATATGAAGGCCACAAGAGCGAGGTAAGAGCGGCATAAGAGGGAACACGACGACAGGGGCAAACAGCGCGAGCGCGGGAGACGCGAGCACCGCGGGCTCCCCCTGGTTCTCGAGGGGGTTCGAGTGCTGCTGCGTCTCTGCGTGGGTCCCTGAGGACGACCCTTGCGCCGCGGCGGTATCAGGCAACACAGGGCAGATCACAGCGATAGGGTGGGTTGCAGCACTGTTTTTCCTGGGGAGCGTCCTGTAGGGAGGGGACTGCCCTGCAACGCCTACCCGCCCAGTTCCGCTAAGGTGGTTGGTGGAACGATGCAGCGGTGGTATACTCTGCTGCGCGCGATCCACTGAAGGTCACGCAATGAGCGATACCCTGCTGACTCCCACCAAGATACGCCTACCACGTCGTCTCGCCGGACTGCTCACCCGGCAGCGCCTCTTCGATCTGCTTGACGATCTGCTGGACTACCGGCTGATCATCGTCACCGCACCCGCTGGCTATGGCAAGACGAGCCTGTTGATCGACCTGGCGCACCAGTTGGAAGTGCCGGTCTGCTGGTACTCGCTGGATGTGTTAGACCAGGATCCCCAACGGTTCATCACGCACTTGATCGCGAGCATAGCCGGCCGTTTCCCCGATTTCGGGCGAAGATCAACTGCGGCCCTGCAGAGCATGACCTCGGCCGACTCGGACCTCAGCAGCCTGGTACGGATCATCGTCAACGAGGCCTACGAGCACATCCGAGAGCATTTCTTGCTCGTTCTGGATGACTATCACCTGGTCGCTCCGAGCGAGAGGATCAATCGCTTCATCAACCAGTTCGTTCAGGAGATAGACGAGAACTGCCACACAGTCCTCTCTTCCCGCACGCTGCTGACCCTGCTCGACCTACCGTCGATGGTGGCGCGGTCTCAGGTGGGCGGCCTGGGATACGAAGAGCTAGCCTTCCGCGCCGACGAGATCCAGGCGCTGGCTCTGCAGAACTACCAGCAAACGATGCCCGAGGCAGCGGCCGAGGAATTGGCGCGCGAGACCGAGGGATGGATCACCGGCCTGCTGCTCTCGGCCCAGACCATGTGGCAGGGAATGGCCGACCGGGTGCGGGTGGCTCGAGTTTCGGGCGTCGGGCTCTACGGTTACCTGGCGCAGCAGGTGCTCGACCAGCAGCCAGCCCCGCTCCGCAGCTTCTTGCTGCGCACGTCGCTTCTAGAAGAGTTCGACGCCGAATTGTGTGAGGCGGTCCTGGGCCACGGTCAGGACTGGCAGAGCCTGATACAGGATGTTCTGCACCGCAACCTGTTCGCTGTGCCGGTGGAGAGTGAGGGGACCTGGCTGCGATACCACCATCTGTTCCAGGACTTTCTGCAGAGCCGGCTGGCGGAGGAGCGCGCAGATGAGAAAGAGCGCCTGCTGCGCAAGCTGGTGGCTGTGTATGCGGAGCGTGAGGAATGG
>JAUVHW010000333.1 GCA_030593075.1 Ardenticatenales bacterium | reverse complement strand
CCCTCGTAGGTGTCGGATTATGCACCCGGATAGCTGCCTGCTCGACCACTCCCGCCACGGACCGTCAAGACGATTCCAACTTGCTCCTGGCCATCCTAGCCACACAGGCACTGCATCTGCATCGCCTCGCGGTCGGCGGGGATACTGGAAAGGAAACCCACGATACGGTTCGGTGAACCATTCGGCGAGCCCCGCTGGTGCAACGAGGGTTAATTTGTGCTGGTCGCCGTGAACCGCGCCATTCCATAGCCGTCTCAGCAGGTTTACCATGACGCCTCCTTGTGCTGCCGGCCGTCTAGCTCCGGGCACTGCTCGGGGCGCGTGCCTGATTCCTGCTTGTAGAAGAAGGGCACGCCGGCAGCTTCGCACTGATCCCGGAGGCTCCGCGCCCAGGCCGGGTCCATCTCCCGCCGCACGGCATCGGGCGCACTCTCCCCGCCGCATACCACGGCGTCCAGGCCCTTGTCGATACCACAGCCTAGGGCGTCGAAGACGGCGCGGCGCTGCTTCTTTGCATCATCCTCCAGGCGGTACATTTCATCGCAGTAGTCAGCACTGAAAGGGCCGTGGCTGCAGGTCCGGCAGGTATGCGTCTGCCACCTTTCCTCAGCCTCCAGCGCCACCAGCGCCTGCTCGGTGATGGCCGAGTTGATGGCGGTGAGGATGTCTGCCACATTGTATAGATCAACCTTCGGCACAACACCGCCGAATTGGGGCCAGCATTTCCGACAGGGTCGTAGGCCAAGCGCCAGGGCACGCACAACATGCGCTATAGTTTGAGGCCTCTCGCCGTTGCACACCCGAACGGCCGTATCCCAGTTATCGCTACTTAGTTGGTGGAAGAGGGTTCCCTTCCTGGGCGGTGCAAATTGCTCGCCGGCGTAGCACACGTCCCCCAGCAGGCTCGTCTGCGCTACCAGCTCCCGGTACTGCTCTAAGGGGTCAGATGAGGTCGTATTGTCTTGCGGCACGACAGGTCCTCCCTCCCATGGGATCGCCACGTCCACAGAACCAGACGTAGCATCTCCCACCACACATCTTTTCAGGCAACGGAACCCACTGGTGGAATCCGAGCCAGCAGAGTATCATTCCAAGATTCATCCGACGACCGAGGCTACTCATCGCGCATCGTCTCCACTGTAGCCATGAAGTTGTCGAGGGCACATAGAGCACGCGCTAGGGCATGGTCAGCGTCGTCAGAACGCTTCTTCTCAGCCAACAAGGTGACAACCACCTCCCCCAGCGCCCGTGCCAGCGGGACACTCTTCACCCTGTGCTCCATGTTGGGCCGCACCTCCAGGTACTCCAGCGCAGCCGTCAGGCGCTCATTCATGCTGCTCACCTCCCTCCCTGTAGGGCGGCTCGGGCTTCAGCACAGTCATTACGACCTTCCAGGTGGATGCACGCTGGGGCCTTCATATCCAGTCGGTGAAAATCACAGAGCCGCGAGGTGGCGAACTCCCGCAGCCGCGCCACCTTCTGCTGGGCTGCGTCCCGCTCGGCCTTCAACTCCGCAATTCGGCCCATCTCCCGCTCTCGACACCTTCGCTCTCTCCCAAGATCGCCGTCAAGTTCCCTGATTTCGGCCTCTAGGGCATGAACCCGGTCGCGCTTACGTGAGACTTCTTCTCCCCGACGCTCAGCCAAGTCCTCCAGGTCGCGGATGCGCTGCTCCGGCGTGGGCTCCGGCTCGCTCACGTAACCGCTCTGGGTTAGGTACAGACACCGCCATACGCCCCGGGCTGGGTCGTAGTCAAGGCTCGCCTTCCCACACTCCGGGCATTCCTTAAGCGCCATCACTTCGGTCGCTTCTTCTCTGCGGCCACGGTGGCGAGGAAGGCATCGGTCTTTCCCGCCGTTTGCCAAGCCACGCCGTAGGCTGCGCCCTTCTTCCACAGTGCATACCGCGTCTGCCAGCGCTTCAGCAGCACCAGCGCATCGGATAGCAGAGTGCCCTGATCTTGGACCGGAATGAGCCCTGATTCGTCCGGATAGAGGTAGGTATTGACGAGGCGGTGCGTTGGGCAGGGCCAAGGTTCCAAGCAATACGTACAGCGGTTCGTGCCCGCCTCTTGGTGGTGCGCGGCTTCTATTCGTCCCAGTTCCTCTTCGGTAGGCGGCTCAGTCATGGTGCTCCCTTCCGGCCTGCGGCCACGGTGGCGACGAACTCGCGCACCTTGTCCTTGACAGCCCGAGCATCCGGGACCTTTGGGAACGTGATCCACAGGTCCACCTCCCCTAGCAGCCCTAGCGCATCGGATAGCTGAGTGCCTTGGGCACGGTAGGCGTCGTCCCAGTGGTGCGCTGCAGCCCACCAGCCGGCCACAAAGGACTCTGCGTCTACGCTCTCGGGAATGTCCTTCGTGTCTAGTTTGGGCTCATCCATCACTCTGCTCCCTTCTTGTCTGCGTCTATGCGGGCCAGGGCGGCCACGATGAGCCCTTCGAGGCTGTTCGGCTTTCCCACGCCCGCTACAGCAGCTCGCGCCTCGGTTGCCTTGTAGCCCAAACCCATCAGCGCGGCCACGGCCTGCTCTCTCGGGCTGTCCTTGTCTCGCTTGGGCCTGGCCTTGCAGGTGATGATGTGGGGCCGCAACTCATACAGCACAGTCTGGCCCTTCTTGCCCTTGCCCAGAACTAGCCCCTTGGCCCCGCAGTAGCGACACTCAGCCATGGGAGGCGAGCACCTTACGAATACCCGCTTCATCTGCCATTACCGGCTCCCCGTGAAGCCCTAGCAGCGACATCAAGCGCGTTGTCCACTCCAACTTGTGGGGGCTACACGACTCGCAACATCCGGGGCCATCCATCCAGCACTCACGGCAGTGGACACTTGCCAGCCCTGATTCTTCGCCACGCGCTTCCCTTTCCCTGACACGCGCCCGGAAGTATTCCTCGCTTCCGTAGGGCTCATCCATCATGGGCCTCCATGCTCGGTTGCCAGGGGCGCGATGGTCACAGTCACCCGCTCCACGCGGGCTTCGGGCCAGATCACCTTGAGGCTCCGGGTTTTGAGTTCCTGCCGTGCTTCCTCCCGCGTCCCGTAGAGTGCTACCACATTGCCCGAATTCCACGGCTTCACTAGGCGGTATCTAGGGACTCCGAGATACGCGACTCTCAACCGGATGGCCCAGGCCCGGTGTACCTGAGGATCATTCACGATGCGCCTCCTGCTCGGCCTGTAGTTCCCGGTAGATATGATCGAAATAGCTGACCTGTAGGTTCTCCCATAACTCTCTGCTTGTGCCGAAGTAGGCCGCAATTGCGTCAAGGTCTCCATCATCCATCATCCCGTCGTGGTAGATGAGGTGATGAACGTGATAGACAGACAGCCCCATCGCGTTGGCGAAGGCTACTTGGCTCACGCCCCGCGCTTCCAGCTCCTTAGCTATGTGCTCGCCAGGCGCGAACGCTTCGGCAGGGTGCACGTGCGGATCAGTCAACGCCGCACCAACTCGCAGATTCGCTCAGGGTCGTAGTAGTCAGTCCACATGATCACATCGGCCCGCTTGTAGTCTCCCTCAGCGAAGGCCGCAGCCATCCTCTTCACTGCTATCGCGTAGGACTTGG
>JAUVHW010000309.1 GCA_030593075.1 Ardenticatenales bacterium | reverse complement strand
GCTGGGGCACCATGCCCAACCAACAGACCGTGACCGGCACGCTGGCGAACATTGTGGAGAAAGCGGAGGCAGCGAACCTTACACCGCCTGCGGTGACAGTAGTCGGGCCGGTAGCCAAGCTGCACGAGACGTTGCGCTGGTTCGAGACCCGGCCGCTCTCTGGCCAACGAGTACTGGTCACCCGCACACGAGAGCAGGCCAGCGCCCTCTCGGCGCGGCTGCGCAGCCTGGGTGCCGAGGTGGTGGAGCTGCCCACCATTCAGGTGGCGCCGCCGGAAGACTGGGCGCCGCTTGATCGCGCCATCGCTTCGCTGGCGGATTGTGACTGGCTGGTTTTCACCAGCGTCAACGGTGTGCGCTTTTTCTGGGAGCGGCTGACCGGGGCTCACATGGACGCCCGAGCGTTGAGCGGGGTCAAGCTGGCAGCCATTGGGTCAGCTACGGCCGCCGAACTAGGGGCCTGCGGGCTGTACCCAGACTACGTGCCCCAGGAGTACGTCGCGGAGGCTGTTGCTGCTGGATTGCAGGACATCGGCGGCCAGCGGGTGCTGCTCCCCCGCGTTGACATCGCCCGGCCCGCGCTAGCAGAACTGCTGCGCCAGCGCGGAGCCAAGGTGACCGAGATCGCAGCCTACCGAACCCTGCGGCCGGCGGTGGTTGCCGATGACCTGCGCCCACTGCTGGACCGCGTCACCGTGGCGACCTTTACCAGCTCCTCCACGGTTCGCAACTTGGCAGCAATGGCCCAGGACGCCGGTGTACAATTGGCCCGAGCGCTGGACCAGGCAACCATCGCCTGCATCGGCCCGATAACCGCCCAGACAGCGCGGGAACTCGGACTGCCGGTGCACGTCACGGCGGAGCAATACACGATTGACGGTCTCGTTGAGGCTCTCATCGATTACTTGCACCCAGAATGATTCAGCGAAAAGGCTGTTAGAAAGGAAAACCCCCATCATGATCGGCGTGACCAAACTGCTCTGTGGCAAAGTAACGCCGTCGGACGCGCTGCGCTACGGCCGCCGTTCCGAACGCTCGCCGAGCCACCTACTACAGTTTACCGAAGACAAGAAGCCCATTGTTGTCTGGAACAGCACCAAGGCGTGCAATCTGCGCTGCATTCACTGCTACTATACCGCCCGCGCGCAACCGGACCCTGACGAGCTCACGACGGCCGAAGCCAGGACGATGATTGACGACCTGGCGGCCTTTGGGGTACCGGTGCTGCTCTTCTCCGGCGGCGAGCCACTGCTGCGCCAGGATCTTTTCGGGCTGGGAGCTTACGCCGTGGAGCGCGGGCTGCGGACGGTCATATCGACCAATGGCACCCTCATCAGCCGCGAGGCGGCAGCCAGGATCAGTGAGGCGGGCTTTTCCTATGTCGGCATCAGCCTGGACGGAATAGGCAAGACCAACGATCGTTTCCGGGGTGCGCCAGGGGCCTTTGACGCTGCCCTGGACGGCATCCGGGCTTGCACCGAGGCCGGCGTCCGCACCGGGCTTCGCCTCACTCTCAACCGGCACAACTATGAGGACCTGGATGCCATCTTTGACCTGCTGGAAGCGGAGAGTATTCGTCGCGCCTGCTTTTATCACCTGGTCTACGCGGGGCGGGGAGCTGTCCTGCAGGATGACGACCTCTCGCTGGAGGAGAGCCGTGCGGCCGTGGACCTGATCTTTGATCGCACTGAGGACTTTGCCGCCCGTGGTGTGGACATTGAAATCCTGACAGTAGACAACCACGCCGATGGGCCTTACCTCCTGCGTCGCGTGCAGCAGCAGCAGCCAGGACGAGCCGGCGAGGTGCTGCAGCTGCTCCGCTGGAATGGCGGCAATTCTAGCGGCGTTGGAATTGGGGCAGTGGATCACCGGGGCGGCGTCCACGCCGATCAGTTCTGGCAGCACTACAGCTTCGGCAACCTGCGGGAGCGGCCCTTTGGTGAGATTTGGACTGACACCAGCGATCCCCTGATGGCCGGACTGAAGAACCGCAGGGTCCTGTTGAAAGGGCGCTGCGCGGCGTGTCAGTACCTGGACATCTGCAACGGCAACTTTCGTGTGCGGGCCCAGGCAGTCCACAATGATGTTTGGGCCCCGGATCCTGCCTGTTATCTTTCCGATCAGGAGATTGGGCTGGCGTGAGGCGTTCGAGCGGTCGATTCATGCAGCGGGCCCTCTCTCTGGCCCGACTGGGGCGAGGGCGCACCGGCCCTAACCCTATGGTGGGGGCGGTGATCGTCAAAGACGGGCGGATCGTCGGGGAGGGGTACCACCAGCGTGCCGGGGAGCCTCATGCTGAGATTCACGCCCTGCGTCAGGGGGGAGAGGCAGCACGGGGGGCGACCCTCTACGTCAACCTGGAGCCCTGCCCCCATTGGGGGCGGACACCTCCGTGCACCCAGGCCATCATCGCCGCCGGCATCACTGAGGCGCACGTGGCTATGCTAGACCCCAACCCGCTTGTCAACGGCCGGGGGCGGGACCAACTGGAGGAGGCGGGGATCAGGGTCTGGGTTGGCGAAAGAGAGGCCGAGGCCCGGGAACTCAACGAGGCGTTTATGAAGTATATTACCACCGGCCGCCCCTTCGTCACTGCCAAATTCGCCATGAGCCTGGATGGCAAGATCGCCACTCACACCGGCAAAGCCCGCTGGATCAGCGGTCCCGACGCGCGCCGATGGGTGCACCAGTTGCGGGATGTGACCGATGCCATCATGGTAGGGGTCAACACCATCCTCGCCGATGACCCGCGCCTCACGACCCGCCTGAACGACGGCGGGAAAGGTCGGGGGAACGAGGAAGCGCGCCACCCGCTGCGGGTCATAGCCGATAGCCGAGGGCGGGCCCCGCTGACAGCCAAGGTGCTCGCGGACGACACACCGGGCCAGACCCTGATCGCCACCACGGAGGCGATGCCGTTGAAGAAACAAAGGGCGCTGGAGCGGCTGGGGGCCCAGGTGCTGGTCCTGCCGGCCCGCCACGGGGGATGGATCAGCCTGCCCCACTTGTTGGACGCCCTCGGAGAGCGACAGGTGACCTGCCTGCTGGTCGAGGGGGGCGGTACACTCCTGGCCAGCTTTTTCGAGCAGCGGTTGGTTGACACGGTCTTGGCTTTCATCGCTCCGCTGATTGTCGGCGGCCGACAGGCACCCACTCCTGTCGCTGGCCAGGGTGTGGCTCGGCTCAGCCAGGCGCTGCAGCTGGAGAAGACACGGGTGGAGAGGGTAGGGGCGGACGTGTTGATCAGCGGGTACGTCACGAGCCGGCGATAGATGTTCAGCGGAATTGTGGAGGAGGTAGGGACGGTACGCTCCCTTGACCGCCGGGGAGCGTCGGTAGCGCTGGCGGTAACCGCCGAGCGGGTCCTGACGGGGACCAAGGTGGGCTACAGTCTGGCCGTCAACGGTGCCTGCCTGACCGTCACCGAGCTGGACGCAGGCAGCTTCACGGTGGACCTAGCGCGGGAGACCCTGCGCCGTACTAATCTGGGCGACCTGCGGCCCGGCAGCATGGTCAACCTCGAGCGAGCCCTAGTGGTGGGCGACCGCCTGGGGGGACACTGGGTCCAGGGGCATGTGGACGGGGTGGCACGGGTTGCGGCGCTGCTCCCCCAGGGAGATGCCCGCCTGGCCCGGTTCCAGGCATCGCCGGCGGTAATGCGCTATGTGGTGCCCAAGGGGTTCATCGCCGTGGACGGGGCGAGCCTGACGGTCGTGGAGCGGAGCGACACTTCCTTCACCATATCCCTGGTTCCCCACACTCTGGCCAACACCATCCTGGGGCGCCACCAGGTGGGGGATCGGGTGAACCTGGAGGCGGACATCATCGGCAAGTACGTGGAGCGATTTGTAACAGACCGAGAAAGGGGTTCTACCG
>JAUVHW010000296.1 GCA_030593075.1 Ardenticatenales bacterium | reverse complement strand
CACTGTGGGTTGAATTCCGTCAGGTGCAGTATGTCCCCCAGCTTGAACACGCGATCGTCCACGCGCAAGGTCGCGCGCTTCGACCCGGTCTTCAGCAGGTAGAACTCCGCCGCCCAGGATTTCAGCTCGTGGATTCTCATGTGTACCTCCGGGGTAATATACTCGGCAGGGGGTGACTACTGCGGGGCCCCGCCGCGCTCCTTGATCTCCGCCCACGCTTCGTTCACTTCTCTCATCGCCTCATCCTCCCCGCCAACGTCCGAGTGAAGACGCTTGGCCTTCACAAGGTACATTGCCTTGATGTCATCGAGGGGGGTGTCCGGCCGCACTCCCAGGACCTCGTAAGGGTCCCTGCCCTGCGCCGGCGCCGAGAGCTGTAGATAGGCGTTCTTCATGGTGTCCGCGATGCCGCGTTTCTCGTTCATCCGCATCGCCTCGATGGCGTAGAAGATGCAGCGGAGGTTGTCTCGGTAGCCCTCCTGGCTCGAGCATTCGACGGTGACGGGGATGCCGCGCAACACGAACCGCACCGACGCGCTGGTCTGTGAACGGTCTAGCCTCAGCGGGATCTCGTAATCAGACACCTCCGACTCTGCCCATGAGTCCGTCCGCCACTTCCTGAACTCGTCTTCGATCTCTCGGCGAGTCTGTTCCGTCGGTACGCGGTATCTCACGTCACCCTCCCCGTCCCCTTCTCCCAGGCCTCGAAGGCCTCCGCGTGCTCCGGCGCCGCCAATCGCAACGCCGCCCGGTGCTCGGGGTCGCTCATCTGGTACAGGCGCCAGAACTTGGCGGTCCACCAATCACCCTTGACGAGAACGAACTCGAGGTTCTCTCGATCCCACTCGCTCAGCTTGAGAGTCATGTCCGCGCTACGATGACTTTCTCGGGGACGGCACGGGCCAATCCTTGCTATAGTCCGCGTCGCAGTTCGGGCAGCGCTCTGGGAGTTTGCCCCCCACCACGCCCAGCACCTCTTCGCACATGATGCAGAGGATTGGTATTGGGGGCGGTTCTTGGCGCTCGTCGCCCGGACTGCCCGCGCGTTCATCGTTCAGCTTGGCTATGTCGCGCCCCAACGCGGCCAGGGTCTGGCAGCGCACACACCTGGGGGTACCGCAGTTACGAATTGGCTCATGGTTATCTCTGTATCCACAAACCCTTCCTTCCAGCGCCGCCACCAGCGGGCGAAGGTGATCGCCGGCTAGCCCAGCGTAGTCGCGGTGCTGTGCCTGCTTGTAGTATCTGTCCAGGGCTTCGAGTACGGTGCTCATGCCCACCACCATACCACCAATCCCGGCGCTCCGCAAGCGCCAGGACCACACCCCGAAGGGCGCGCCTGGTGGCACGCCCCGCACACCCTTTTGGCGTACAGTAGTGCCCTGCGGTGCACAAAGTAATTTGGCACCAGACTCAAATTATTTTCCTGGCACTGGTTTTGTGTGCGCCTGGTGTGTGCGGTCGGCCGCTCCCAGATGCCCGCCAGGGTGGGTAAAAGGAGGCGCCGCTGGTTGGTAGCGGCGCCCCTGGTTGCGGCGGCTGTCGTGGCTGTCCGTGGCGGTACGGGCTATTGCGGGGGGTGGGGCTCGGCCGCCTCGATGGCGGCTCGGGCCAAGTCCCGGGCATGGATGCAGCACTTCACCACCATCTCCTCCGGCGTGCTCGGCTTCGCCAGGTGCTGCAGCTTGATGGCCGCTTGCTCTAGCCGCGTCTCGGCCTGCTTCAGCGCCGCCAACAGGTCCGGCGCCGCCGCTATGAGCTTCGCGTCGCTCTCGGGGTTGAACACCTTGGCAACAGACCTGTTGCCCGCTACGCTGAGAATCGTATCCACTCCGTTGACGTGCCATGGGCTGGGTGTGTGCGGCTTAGTCATCGTCTCATCTCCTCCTGCTGGTGGGGCCTAGGCCCCTACCCGGCTGACCATCACGGGCGCGCTCAGCTCAGCCTTTGTCACTAGGCGGCTCAGCCGGCTCTCAGCGCCTCGAATGTGGCGCGGCGTGTCCCGGAGCCACTCAAGGCATTGCCGCCCCGTCCACCGCTCCCAGCATGACACGTTGCACCGGTGCTTCCGGTTCACCCTCCGGGTCCTCCCGTTGTAGTAGTACCCCCACGGGCATTGCTCCTTGGCCATCGTCAATCCTCCCTCTGCTCGCCGGCGCCGACACACCGCGTGGTTGGCTAGCGGTCGCCCCACGGGACAACCGGCTCGAGAATGTTGATCTCGTGGTCCGGGTTCAGCGCCTGAATGGCCGCGCGGACCTTCTCGCCGTCCGCTCTCGCCGTGTACGCCGTCGGCAGTGTGTCCGTCCCGAAGAGCCGCCGGCACTCCTCGGCGTCGACCCCGAATTGCCGGGCTTGCCAGCCCTCCGGTGTCCGGTACAGGTCGATTCGTTTCATCGTCTTTCTTCTCCTTCCACCCATATTATCGGTGTCACCATCCGTTCCTGAAGAGCCAATACAAAGTTTTTTCAGAGAACTTTTCGCCCTCTCTCTAACGCGTAACCAGATCCCGGATTGGCAGACGTCGGTAAAAGGGTATATATATCCTCCCCTTAGGGAGGAGTATATATATATCCCTGTTTCCCTCCGTTTCGTATCTGCGGAGTACATGCTACATGTTGAAGATTAGACCCCCAAAACACCCACGCGTGTCCATTAGGTATCCATCGCGTGTCCAGTTTCCAGCCCTTCTAGCTTCAACGCGTGTCCATTAGGTATCCAACGCGTGTCCATAAATGATAAGGCTCTTACCGTGGATACGCGTCGGATACGCGTCGGATACGCGTCCCACCCCAACCGAAGCACTAACTACACTTTCCCGTATACGCCATGCGACATAACGACGCGTATCCTGCAATTTGCTTCCGACATGCCTTTTCCGGGCCATCCCGGCGCCCGAGGCCAAATCGCCCCGCCCGTTGACATCGGCGCCGACGGGTGTGGAATCGTGGCGAGTTGACAAGGAGACGGTGCCTGCCTGATACTATCAGCGAGGTATCAGCGTGCCAAAATTTCAGAAGGGAGTGTCCGGCAACCCGGCAGGCAGGCCGAAGGGATCAGGCCAGCCGAGCGAGTTCATGGAACTCTTTCGCCAGAAGATACCGTTCGAACGCCTAGTGGGCGCCCTGGACAAGTTGGTGAACGCTGGGGACCCCAAGAGCATCCAATACTGCGTTGACCGCCACCTGGGCCGCCCAGCCCAGGCTATCCAGATCTCAGGGGATGCTGAGCGCCCACTCCACGGCCTACTAGGCGTGGTGGGCCGGGAGATGCTGCCGGCGCCCACCGAGGTGGAGGGGGAGCTGGCCGAAGAGGAGGAACCGGACGACACGGGCGGGCCATGACTGAGTTGGAGTGGTTCCGGCAACAGATAGCTTGGCACATGGGTGTCCGCGTCGTGACCTGCGCCGGGCGGCACCGCTGGGCCACCTACCTGGTCCGGTGCCCCTGGTGTGGGGCGCCATAACTTCTACGTTATGGCGTATCTGTCAATGGGGTGCCGTGGAGCCCGATCGGAGCCTAAGACCCCGCCGCGCCGAGCCTATATGAGTTTGCGGTATCCACCAGAAAGTTGATGAGTGAAAACCGAAATGTACGCGGAGGTAATCATATGGAGTTCGTAGTCAGCCTTGTTGTTGGGTGGGCGGTGGGGATGGGCGGGTTCGTGGCGGGTTGGTGGGTGACGAACGAGCATTGGAAGGCGGCCTTCCCGAAGCGCAAAGGGCGAAGTCGTGAGCGCGGAGCTTGATCGGATAATCGCGCACGCCCGGGCTATTCGTGACTCGCTGCCGCCGATGCAGACCAGCAAGGCAGCGAAGTCGAAGAAGCCGGGGAGTGGGTTGCCGATAGAGAAGTGTGGTGGGTGTGGGCGGAGGTACATCGGGGGGAAGTGTCCGTTCTGTGTTGCGAAGGGAGATTCGTGATGGTTGAGCGCCGGCTGACGGGTCTGGTACGCGGGGTGCGACCGCTTCGGGTTCTCGAGGTCGAGGTCACCGAGGGAGCCGGGGTGGACGGCAACCCTGTCCGGCTGGTGAAATATTATCTGGACTGCGAGACGGGGGCGACGCTGGCGCGGGTAGACGACTGTCCCGGGGAAGACGCGGCGGTGCGAGTCGAGGAGATTCGGTGACTGAGCGGATCGTAGAGGT
>JAUVHW010000394.1 GCA_030593075.1 Ardenticatenales bacterium | reverse complement strand
TCCTCTCCCTGGCCATGTATCTCACTGTGGCGGCCGTGGCTGGGGTCGGAATACCTTCCCTGACCTCGGCCGCGGCTCGCTGGGTTGGCGGGGCTCTCCTGCTGGCCTTTGCCGCCCTGCTGTCCCGTATACCGGCGGAAGATGCCTCTCCCCGCAAGATCCACCTCTACCTGGGCGTCCAGACGGCGCTGGTCGCCGGCCTGGTGGCTCTGCAGCCGTCCTTGGGCGGCATCTTCTTCATCCCCTATTTCATCCTCAGTGCACTGGCGATGGGACTGCTGCAGGGGCGGGGGGCGCTCTGGATTGGGGTCTTTGCCCTGGTGACGGCCGTGGGACTCGTGGTTACCTGGGGATGGCCCGGCGGTCTGACCATGCTACCGCTGTACGTCGGAGGGAATCTCTTCTTTGGTGTCTTTGCCGCTGCGCTGGCCCGGGCCGAGGCCGCCAGGCGTGAAAGCCAGGCCCTGTATGCTGAACTCCGGGAGGCCCACCGTCAACTGGCCGAATACGCCGGCCGGGTGGAGGAATTGGCCGTGGCCGAGGAGCGCAACCGGCTGGCTCGCGAGGTGCACGATACTCTGGGGCACCGCCTGACAGTGGCGGCCGTGCAGTTGGAGGGGGCGCAGCGCTTGCTCCCCAAGGACCCGCAGCGGGCTGCTGGCATCGTCGGCACGGTCCGAGAGCAGGTGCGCGAGGCGTTGACCGAACTGCGCCGGACCGTAACCGCACTGCGCGCCCCACTGGAGGCTGATCTGCGACTGCTCGGCGCGCTGAAGCGGCTGGCGGCCAACTTCGAGGGCGCCACGGACATGACGGTGCACCGCGTCCTTCCAGACGAGAGTCCCGATCTGCCCGATGCACACCGGCTGGCCCTCTACCGGGCGGCGCAGGAGGCGCTGACCAACGTCCAGCGGCACGCCGACGCCAGCCAGGTGTGGCTCATGCTGACCGTCGATGATGGGGCGGCCACGCTGCTGGTCGGCGATGACGGGCGGGGGTTCTCGGTCGGTGGCGAGGAGACCGGCGTTGGGTTGCTGGGCCTGCGCGAGCGCGCGGCCCAGCTGGGCGGCGAACTTCACGTGGATCCCAGGCAGGGTGGCGGAACGCAGTTCTCCTTCCGCTTGCCTTTGCCAGAAGGGGAGAGCGATGGCTGATCCCATCCGCGTCCTGCTGGTGGACGATCAGCGGCTGATGCGCGAGGGGCTGCGCATCCTGCTGGAACTGGAGCCTGACCTGGAGGTGGCTGGCGAGGCGGACGACGGCGAGGCGGTTCTGGAAGCCTATGCGGCCGCTGAACCGGACGTGGTGCTCATGGACGTGCGCATGCCCGGAATGGACGGCGTGGAAGCCACCCGGAGGCTGCGGGATCGCTGGCCCCAGGCCCGGGTCATCATCCTCACGACCTTTGACGATGACGAGTACGTGTTTGAGGGTCTGCGGGCCGGGGCGCGGGGATACCTGCTCAAGGATGTCTCGGGCCACGACCTGGCGGAGGCCATACGGCAAGTCGCGGCCGGGGGTGCTCTCATCGAACCCTCAGTGGCTCGCAAGGTGCTGGCCGAGTTCTCTCGCCTGCCGCGCCCGCCAGGGGCAACACTGCCCGAGGAGCTATCAGATCGGGAGCTAGAGATTCTGCGGCTGCTCGGCCGGGGCTTGACCAACCGCGAGATCGCCCTGCGGGTGAGTCTGGCCGAGGGGACGGTCAAGAATTATGTCACCAACATCCTGCAAAAGCTCGGCACTCGCGACCGCACCCAGGCGGCCCTGCGGGCCCGGGAACTGGGGTTGATCTAGCCCGTCGTCCAGCGGCCTGGACGACGGGCCTCGAATCGCCCTCCCTGCGCCAGCTCTCCCTATTCCCCGCCCTCCAGCGCGGCGATACGTTCTTCGAATGTCTTGACATCCTCGCGCAGGCTCTCCAGCCGCTCCTCCAGCCACGCGACCTTTTCCTCGTTGGTCCAGAAAGCCGGCCCGACCCGGTCGTGACAGCCGCATTCGCAGCGACAGCCACATTCGCAGCGGCCGCCGTGATGATGGCCCCGATGCCCGCCATGATGATCTTTCGATCCACAGCACATGTTCCTACCTCCTATGCCTGAACTACTGTACCACGAGCCGAATCAGGAAGCGCTGCTTCCATTCCGGCTCCCATTACCTACATTCACCCAGGCGGTCTCCCAGGGCGTGTCGTTGAGGCTTCGAGGCCTCGGCCCCCTCTGCTGCCGCCACGCAACGTCAGAGGCGGCGAGGACTCCTTTGGCATTAGAATCTCCTCATAAGCTAATAGGCCCGCCCAAAAAAAAGAGACCCTACCTTGCCACCACAAAGTGCTCACCAAGCGTCTCCCGAAGCCTGGCTCTGTGCTGGCCCAGCCTGTTGCGGTCCAGCGAGTAATGTACCTGCTGACCACACCGCACGCCCTTGACCAGCCCTGCGTGCCTCAGAACGCGCAGATGCTGGGAGACGGCCGATTGCGTAACGCCCAGCTGGTGTGCCAGTGCGCTGACGCACAGCGGCCCGATGCACTCGCCTGGCGCGCACTCGCTTAGCAGCCTGACCAACCGAAGCCGGGTTGGGTCAGACAGTGCTTTGAATACGGCACTCAGCTCCTCTATCTCATCCATGCGCAAGGCGTTAGTAGTCGCTAATATACTAAATTATATCACGGTTCTAGCGGGCTGTCAAGAGGCGGCGCGGACTCGCTCCCGCAGGGCAGCCAGGTTGGCGGCTATGCTGGCCTCCT
>JAUVHW010000136.1 GCA_030593075.1 Ardenticatenales bacterium | reverse complement strand
AAACCAGGTAGCGTTCCGCCTCTGGGTCCTGGCCGAATAGCAGGATGGCCTGGGCCTGGTGGCCCATCTCGTAGCGGGCCAGGGCTTTGCGCCGCAGGGCGCCCGGCAGGTCCTCCGCCGCATCCAGGTGCACCAGAGCCTGAGACAGCAGTTCTGGTTCGTCACTCAACAGTGCGCGATCCAGCAGATTGGCTCCTCGGTTCAGCGGCCGAAACGGGCTGGATAGCAGTCCGGCAGCCAGTACGAACAGCAGCGCCGCGGCAACCGGGCTCAGCCAGGCAGGACGCCGGTACTCGACCGCCAGACGCGGTTCACGCTCCCAGGTGGCCACCAGAAGGCCCATCATCCCCCAGACGGCCAGCGCGGGACCCGCTCCCAGCGAGACCGCGTTGAGCAGGCCGTGACCCATCCAGGCCACCAGCCCCAGCCAGAGCCCGAGCAGCAGCGTGCGCTCATCACTCGGCCTTCCCCGCTGGACCGCCCAACCCAGCGCCGCCAGCACTACCGTCAGCCAGAGGAACGCCAGAAGGCCAATCAGCCCGTGGTCTGCCACGGCCTGCAGCCACAGATTGTGGGCGTGGGTGAGAGGAACCTCGGGACCGATTATGTCAAGTCCGTAGTTGAGCCAGGCTACCGGACCAAAGGCATGCAGGCCGGTTCCCGCCGCAGGATAGTCCTGCAGGACCCGCCAAGCGACACGCCAGATCTCCACCCGCCCCAACCAAGAAGTGGGCGGGTAGCGAGCATCCTGGCCGATGGCATCCAGCGTCACCAGCCAGTCGCCCAGGCTTCCGGTGAGCAGGCCGATGAGCAGCAAGACGCCGGCCGCTATCCCCAGGCTAGCCATCACCAGGCGGATGCTGTGCGAGCGTCCGCTAGTCAGCATTCCGCCAATCAGTAGAGTAATCAGGACAGCCGTACGCGACTGGGAGAGCAGCATCACCACAAGCATTAGGGCGGCGGCCGCGGCCGCGCCGACCGCCCAGACCCTGCGGTGGTCCATAAAGGGCCGCCTCCCCTGACGCCAGCAGAGCAGGGCGTAGGAGGCGGCGACGGGCAGCAGCAGAGCCATGGCCCCGCCGACGACGCTGGCCTCGAACCCACCCCCCAGCAAGAGGGCAATGCCCGAGGGCAGACGACTGGTGTACCGCTCCAGGAACAGTATCTTGCCCTCTACCCAGTTCGTTCCCAGCAGAGCCAGGCCGGCAGCGGCCGCGCCGGCGATGGTGATCGCCGCGGCACTCACGTCCGGCCGGCGCCATCGCCGGTCGCAGTTCACCAGGGCAAAGAACACGCCCGTTCCCAACAGAAAGGTGGTCGCTTTGGGAAGGCTGAGATCAGGGCGCGGCGACACGAGGACGGCCGGCGCCAGGGTGATCAGGAGCAGCAGCAGGGGCCAATTGAGGGGGGTGCGGATGGAAAGCGGCCGTCCCGCCACCCACCGGGCCAGCCACAGAAACGGCAGGGCGATCAGCGCCGCGATGGTGAGCAGCAGTGACGCGCTCGGGAAAATCAGCCAGGGGGCCAGCAGGAGCACTGCCAGCGGTTCGCGCTCGGCTATCCAGGCTGCCCCCTGACGTATTCGCGTCTTCATTCAGTCACGTATCCGGTGGCAGCAGACCTTCCCCGGCACTATGGCGAATCCAACCGGCTGGTGGTAAGATTCAGTCCCTCAGAAGAGAGTTCAGACCGTGGAAAGAAACACGCCCCCCATTGTCTCGATCATTGGCCGGTCTGGCGCCGGCAAGACCACTTTTCTGGCACGCCTCATATCGGAACTCAAATCACGCCGCTACCGGGTCGCGGTCATCAAGCACCACGCCCGGGCGGGGGCCGAAATCGACCGGCCGGGCAAGGACAGCTGGCAGCACTTTCGCGCTGGAGCCGACGCAGTCATGGTCGCAACCCCGGATCGCATGGCTGTTTACCATCGGCTGTCCCGCGAGCTGACACCCGACGAGTTGGTGGCCCTATTGCCAGGACCGGTTGACCTGGTCCTCACGGAAGGCTACAAAGGGGCGGGGAAGCCGGCCATAGAAGTGGCTCGCGCCGCTCTGGGCCCCGAACTGGTCGGCGACCCCGCCCAACTGATCGCTCTGGTAACAGACCTCGATCTCGCGCTGGCGGTGCCCCGTTTTGCCCTGGAGGACGCCAGCGGCATCGCTGATCTCCTGGAAACGCGGTTCAGTCTCGGTCCGGCCGCGCCGGCAGTTCCACCACCGGCGGAGCGCTGACAGAGTCCGACCGGCCGCCACAGTCCTTGCTGCGGCCGGCCTCAAAGGCGCAAGCCTCAGTGCAGTAGACCAGGTTTCCCCGGCGTACCGGTTCGCCGTCGATCTCGTCGCCACAGTGTGCGCACGCTAACTCGCCCATCTCTTCCTCCCTCTCAAACCCCCAGTCTCTAGACCACCAGCGCCGGGCGCCTGATGGCCGCCTGGGCGGCCGCCAGCCGGGCGACGGGCAGGCGGAAGGGAGAACAGCTCACATAGTTGAGCCCCGCCGTGTAGCAGAACTCGATCGAACTGGGCTCACCCCCGTGCTCCCCGCAGATGCCTACTTCCAGATCCGGGCGAGCCTGGCGTCCCAACTTGACGCCCATAGCCACCAGTTTCCCGACCCCGTCGCGATCGAGAACCTGGAACGGGTTGCCGGGCAGGATTCCCTGCTCGACGTATTCCAGCAGGAACTTGGCCTCGGCGTCGTCGCGCGAGTACCCAAAGGTCATCTGCGTCAGGTCGTTGGTGCCGTAGGAGAAGAACTGCGCCACCCCGGCAACTCGATCGGCAGTGAGTGCAGCGCGAGGGATTTCGATCATGGTGCCAAACTTGTACTCGACCTCAGTCCCTTTTTCCTTCATCACGGCTTGAGCGACCTCTTGAAGTTGCGGCTGCACGGCGTTTAGCTCATTGACGTGGCCGGTCAACGGGATCATGATCTCGGGATGGACGTCAATCCCTCTCAGCGCTTGGTTGCAGGCGGCCTCGAAAATGGCGCGGACCTGCATCTCGATGAGGCCCGGCAGGATGATGCCCAGGCGAATGCCTCGCAGCCCCATCATCGGGTTGGTTTCCCGCATCCCTTCCACGGCGTTGAGCAGCGCTTCCTTGGAGGCCAAGGTCTCCGAGGGCAAGGCTTTGCCTCGCTCCGCGTCCAACCTCAGCTCGGTCATCTCCACCAGGAGGTCCTCGTAGCTGGGCAGGAACTCGTGCAGTGGCGGGTCGATCAGGCGAATGATGACCGGCAGGCCGTCCATGGCCTCAAAGAGACCCTCAAAGTCGGACCGCTGGAAGGGAAGCAGCTCATCCAGGGCGGCCTGACGCTCCTGGTCGGTCTTGGCCAGGATCATCCGCTGGACGATGGGGAGCCGCTCTTCTTCAAAGAACATGTGCTCAGTGCGGCAGAGGCCGATTCCCCGGGCGCCAAAGGTGCGAGCTCGACGGGCATCGCGAGGATAGTCAGCATTGGCCCACACCTGCAGGCCGCGCGTCGGAGACCCCTCCGGCAGGTCCCGGATGCCTTCCTGGGCGCTAATCTCGTCGGCCCAACCCAGCAGAGTGATGAGATCGGTCTGCTCCTCAAAGCTGGGGTCAACGGTGGGGATCTGACCGCCAAAGACCTCGCCGGTAGCGCCATCTAGCGAGACATAGTCTCCCTCCTTGAGCACTGTACCACCAGCCTTGACGGCGCGCTTCTCGAGGTCGATCTCCAACTGGTCGCAGCCGACGACGGCCGGGATTCCAAACTGGCGCGCCACTACCGCCGCGTGGCTGGTGGCGCCGCCCCGGCTGGTAAGGATCCCCTTGGCAGCAAGCATCCCGTGCACATCGTCAGGCTTGGTCTCGGGCCGGATCATGATGACGTCCTGGCCTTCTTCCCTGGCCATACGCTCGGCCGTGTCGGCGTCAAAATACAGCCGTCCGACAGCCGCACCAGGGGATGCGTTGACCCCTTTGGCCAGCCGTCCGGCCGCCGCCTTGGCGGCCGGGTCGAACTGCGGGTGCAGCAAGGCATCCACCTGCCCCGGTTCTACCCGCAGCACGGCGTCTTCTTTGGAGATCAGCCCTTCACTGACCATGTCCACTGCGATCTTGATGGCGGCCTGGGCGGTGCGCTTGCCAGTACGGGTCTGGAGCATCCAGAGCTTGCCCTGCTCAATGGTAAACTCGACATCCTGCATCTCGAGGTAGTGCTTCTCCAGTTTTTGGCAGATGTCGGCGAACTCGGCGTACGCCTGGGGCAGGTCCTGCTGCAGCTCAGCAATCGGCTTGGTGTTGCGAATTCCGGCCACCACGTCTTCCCCCTGGGCGTTGATCAGGTAATCGCCGTACAGCACCTTCTCACCGGCAGCCGGGTCGCGCGTAAACGCAACCCCGGTGCCGGAGGTCTCACCCATGTTGCCAAATATCATGGTTACCATGTTAACGGCCGTGCCCAGATCATGGGCGATTCCGGCCGCGTTTCGATAGTCAACCGCCCGCCGGCCGTTCCAACTCGCAAACACCGCTTCTGTAGCCAGCTTGAGCTGCTCGTAGGGGTCCTGGGGGAACTCGATTCCCGCCTCCTTCTCGATGATAGCCTGGAAGCGCTCGGTGATGGCCCTCCAGTCCTCGGCCGTCAACCCGGTGTCGTCAGCGACGCCCCTCTCCTTCTTCGCCTTCTCTATCACATCTTCAAAGTGCTCGCCGGGGAGGTCCAACACCACGGAGCCAAACATCTGTACCAGCCGGCGGTAGGCGTCATAGACGAAGCGCTCGTCGCCGGTGAGCTTGACCATCCCCTTGGCGGTCTCGTCATTCAGGCCGATGTTGAGCACCGTGTCCATCATGCCAGGCATGGAGAACTTGCCGCCAGACCGGCACGAGACCAGGAGGGGGTTGGCGGCGTCGCCAAACTTCTTTCCGGTCTCTTTCTCAACCTCCTTGAGCGCTTCCAGCTCCTGTTCCCACATCCCTTCAGGGAACTGCTCGCCGGCCGCCAGAAAAGCGTTGCAGGCTTCGGTGGTGATGGTAAAGCCGGGCGGGACCGGCACGCCGATGCGCGTCATCTCCGCCAAGTTGGCACCCTTGCCGCCCATGAGAGCCCGAACGGCCTCCCAGTCTCCGCCGACCTGTTTCTCGGCCGCTTCCACTTCATTGAAACCATAGACCCACTTGATATTCGCCATCATTCCTCCAAAGTTTTCTCCCCCTTCAGGCGCCGGAGGCGCCTGAGGGGGCCAATAGCCAGCCAGCTACTTTACCTCAGATCGGCCGTTTTGTGAAGGTCAGTCTGGACCAGCCGGTGACTCCGCGGCCCACGGAGTCTTCCGCGCGTACAAGGTAAAGAGGTCCCCCAGGTTGATGGGAACCGCCACCTCCTGCAGGTGCACTGCCTCCACCACCCTACCCATCACCCAGGCCACCGGACGGCTAAAGGCCCGTACCCGGGTCACCAGGTAGCCCATTCGGGTGTAGCGGCCCTGCGGCGCGGAGCTGATTACCTGGTATCCGGCCTGCTCTACCATCTGCCGCAGGGTCGCCTGGCTGAAATAGTAGAGATGCATCTCCATGAGCCAGGGCCAGCGGCGGCCCATGGTGCGAGCAAAGAGGCTGTCGATATCCATGGTGTGAACCACCAGGGTCCCGCCCGGCCGGAGCAGGCGGTGCGCCTCGCGCAGTTCAAAGGCCGGGTTGCTGACGTGCTCGATCACGTCCCACATGGTGATCACGTCAAAGTGCTCGGCGGGAAAACCAGCCGAGGCCAGTGTCCCTTCGACTACCTGCAAGCCAGCCCCGCGCGCCTCGCCAACCGCCCAGCTGGAGGGGTCTACCCCCCACGCGTCCCAGCCTGCATCGGCAGCGATCTCCACAAAGACCCCCGTGTAGCAGCCAACATCCAGCAGCCGGCGGCCGGCGGGGGGACCAGTGACCAGCTGGAGCGGCTGGAGGTGGTGCCGAAAAGTGAGGACCCGCCCCTCGCGTTCTTGGAGATAGAGATCATCTTCCACGACCTCGTAGTTGTGCAGGATCTCCCCTCCCAGCCAGCGGGGATTGGTGTAGACCAGCCCACACTGCCTGCACTGCACGATGGTATGATGCAGCCCATAGCCCGCGCTGGTGCAGCGATAGGCGGACCAATCGGCCGCCGCCTCCTCATAGGGGATGGTGGCAGGGTACCGTTCGCGCCAATCGGTGCTGCCGCACAGATAGCAGGGAACGCACTCGATCTCAGGCACTTTCGCTATCCAGCAGCCGGGGCGGTTCCCGTCTCTTAAGCCGGCACGGGATCAGCCGGAAGACAGTCAACATTGCTCGCACGACCTCTTTCCAGGAGATCTTGGATTGGCCCTCTCTGCGATCCTCGAATATGATCGGCACTTCCTCTACCTGAAAACCGCTTCGCTCGCACCGGAAGAGCATTTCCACCAGAAACGAGTAGCCAGAGGAGCGAATGCTTTCGGGACGGACCATCTCCAGCACCGCCCGACGGTAGAGGCGAAAGCCCGCGGTGGTGTCGTGGGCTGTCAGGCCCAGGGCCAGTCGCGCAAAGGTGTTAGAGCACCAGCTGAGCACGCGGCGCCGGAGCGGCCAGTTCGCTGTGCCACCTCCGGGCACGTAGCGCGAGCCGATGACGATGTGCTTGTCCCGGCCACAGGCAATCATCGCGGGGATGTAGCTGGGCAGGTGAGAGAAATCTGCATCCATGGTCATCGCCCAGGCGGCGCCTGGCTGCCCCAGCGCCAGCTCAAAGCCGGCCGTGTAGGCCGTGCCCAGCCCCAGCTTGCCAGGGCGGTGGACGACGTGGACTCGGCCGGGATAGGCTTGGGCCATGGCTTCAGCCTGGTCCCCGGTCCCGTCCGGTGAATTGTCATCCACTACGATTACGCCTACGTCGACCGGCAATTCCAGCACCTCAGTAACCAGGCGCTGGATGTTTTCAGCCTCGTTGTAGGTGGGGATGATCACAAACGTGTTCGGTTGCATGGACCCATCTCTAGGCAGTCAACTCTGCCAGCCGCCGCCCGGCCTCTTCCAGGAATGGATCACGCGCCAGCAGAAGGCGGTAAACGTTGATTGCCTCGGCCGTTCTACCCTGTACCAGGTACAGATCTGCTAACTCCAGCCAGGGCCGGGCCACTGCGGGCCCGCCACCGATGGTGACCAGTTGGGGCAGTGGCAGCAGCAGCGCGCGGCGGCCGCACAGAGCCATCTCCCAGTTCTGCGAATCGAACTGCGGTGGTATCGCCTGCAGCAAGTGCTGCTCCATACCAGCCACATCGCCTTGCGCCTCTGCGACCTGGGCCAACACGTGATGTGCGGCCGCGCCGCGGAACGGGCTAATGAATAGAGCGACGCGCGCGTCGCGGGAGGCGGCCTCGGACTCGCCTGCCTGCCAGTGCCAGTTGGCGCGAGCCACGTAGGCCTCAACACACTCTGGGCATACAGCAACGGCCTGGTCGAGGGCGGAGCGGGCTCGGTCCACTTGGCCCAACTCCATCAGGGCCAGCCCCAGGGCGACGTATCCCCCAGCGCTGTCGGGCGAATCAGCCACTTGCGCCGCGGCCACCGGTTCTGCCACCTCGGGAGCGCCGGCCGCCAGCCACAGGCCTCCGGGGTCGTTCGCGCGCTCGGCGGCCGCCGACATTATGTCATCCCAGTGCTCTTGCCTGAAGGAGGAAGCCCGCCAGAACTCTGAACCCGCCCACCGAGGCGCGCGGCTGAGCGCTATGGCATACGACTGGACTGCTTCGCCCGGTCGGCCGGCCTCTTCAAGAATCACACCCCGGTTGAGCTGGTAGACCGGATCAGGCGGGTTGGTCTCCTCTGCGCGGGCCAGAGCGGCAAGAGCCGCTTCCCGCTTGCCGGCCTGCCAGTGCAGCGCGGCCAGATTGGCGTGGTGCAGCGAGTTCGTGTCATCCAAGGCGACGACCTGGGTTGCCTCAGCCAGCGCCGGCTCCAGGTATTGCGCCGGGGCGTCCCTCGCCACGACCCCCAGATAGTAGGCCCGCTGGGCGTCGTATAGACCCATCTCTGAGTCCATCTGGCGCGCTCGCTCGATCTGCTCCAGAGCGACCTCCCACTCTCCGGCGCGGGCAGCCTGCAGCGAGCGCTCGAAATGCCACTGCGCCCGGTCCACCCAGAGCAGACCGGCTGCATAGACGACCATCAGAGCCAGCGCAATCCTCGCCAACACCCTGCCCCGGCGTGAAGCGGCCGCCGTGGGGGCCATTATCCATGCCGCCAGAAAGAGGACTGGCAGCACCAAGGGCGTGGCGGGCAGAGTATCCACCAGGCTGTTGGCGCCAAAGCCTATCAGCGCGGCGCCCATTCCCGCCACCAGCAGGCGCTCCTGGCGGGTGCCAGCTTGCTGCCAGCGTCGCCGGCCCATGAGCAGCAGAACGGACATCAGCCAGATGAGCGCTGCCAGCGCCAGCAGGCCTGATTCGGCGGCGACGTTCAGATAGACGTTGTGCGCAGTAGTGAAATGCTCATAGCTGGCCGAATGGACCGAGAGATAGCTCCGCAACGCCTGTCCATAGACGCCGTTTCCCACACCCAGCAGCGGATAGTCAGCAATCATCGTCAGTGCGCTACGCCACAGCTCCGTCCGGATGGTAAGAGTCGACTTGCGCTCCAGATACGGAGGCAGCAGCACTGCTGCGGCCAGGCAGAGGCCCAGCAGCAGTCCACCCGCGATCCAGACTGTTCTGCGCCGGCGCAGCCGGCCCACCACCGCCGCCAGGGTGACGCCGTAGGCGCCAGCTGCTCCCAGTGCGAACAGCGGCAAAGAGACGGCCAGGGCCAGGAGTCCCCCGCGCGAGCGAGTAAGAAACTGGACCACGAGTGCCATGCCCACCCAGCCCCACCACGCCACCCGGCCATCCCGGTGCCGCGCCCTCAGCGCCATGGCCAGGGCCGGCGGTATCAGCAGCGAGAGATAGGCCGAGAGAGAGGTAGCGTTGGACAGCGTAAAGTTGAGCCGCCACTGGACCGGCGGGAACGGATCGGACATGCCAGCTACCTGCAACCAGCCCTGCTGAAAGACGGGCAAGAAGGGCAGGCCAAAGTACCAGCCAGTGAACTCTATCAGCCCGACGACGCACAC
>JAUVHW010000141.1 GCA_030593075.1 Ardenticatenales bacterium | reverse complement strand
TCTGTCGAGCCGGCGGAGGGCGATTCTATGCAGCATGTCCGAGATGGCGGTCTCGTCCAACTGGGACTTGATTTCGTCCAGCAGTTCCAGCGCCAGCAGGTTATAGCTCTTGGGGAAGCGGTCCTCTGCCTGGGCGGTCAGTGTGTACATGTACTGCGGCCGGCCGGGCCCGCGCCGGCGGCGCACAGCAGAAGCTTCCGCCAGACCTTCCGCCCGCAGGACGTCCAGATGATGGCGGACGGTGACCGGCGTCAGGTCCAGAACCTTGGCGAGGTCGTCTACCGTCGCCTCGCCTTGCCTTTTCAGGATGTGCAGGATCTCCTGCCGTCGTGTCTCCATGTCAGCCTGCCTTTGACCGGGGGCATCAGTGAGCATTAGCCAGCAAAGCGGTTACATATCTCACTTTGTGCGCCTAATCACTTGGACATACAATGCTATTGATGGTGGATTATAGCATCCCCTGCTGGTTTGGGCAAATTAGTATCAGGTTTATTGTGTTTCCCCCTGAGCCTCGTGCTTAGGACTAGGGTCGGAGTTCGTGTCAAGTGGAAGGAGAGCCGATGCTAGACGGTCAATGGACGACGGATTGGAAATCAATGCGGGCAACGCGCACTCAGCGGATGACGCGTTCTGTCATCCGGGAGCTGCTCAAGTTCTCGCAGATGCCTGGCATTATCTCGTTTGCCGGCGGCCTGCCCGCGCCAGAGGTCTTTCCGGTGCGGGAGTTCCGGGAATCGAGTTCCTTTGTGCTAGAGGAGTGTCCCGAGCGCGCTCTGCAGTATGGCCGGTCTGAGGGCTTTACGCCGCTACGCCAGTTCCTGGCGGAGAAGGTGGGGAAATACGGGGTGCCGGCCGTGCCGGAGAACATCCTGCTGACCAATGGTTCGCAGCAGGCGCTGGATCTGCTGGGTAAGGTATTCATATCGCCTGGCGACACGGTGCTCACGGAAGCCCCCACCTATCTGGGTGCTCTGCAGGCATGGAACGCCTATGAGCCGCGCTATGTTGCTGTGCCGCTAGACGATGATGGAATGCGGGTTGACAAGCTGGAGGAGGTGCTGGAGCGGGAGCCGGTCAAGTTCATCTATGTTCTGCCCAACTTTCACAATCCGGCCGGCACTACGCTTCCCCTGGAACGCCGCCGGAAGCTGGTAGAGATCGCTGCCCGGCACAAGGTTTTTATCATCGAGGACGATCCCTATGGTGAATTGCGCTACGAGGGCGAGAACATAGCTCCCATCATCTCGCTGCACAAAGAGAACACCATATACCTGGGAACCTTCTCCAAGACACTAGCTCCGGGCATCCGGCTGGGGTGGGCGATCGCGCCCGAAGTGGTGATGGAGTGGCTGGTGCAGGCGAAGCAGGGGGCCGACCTACACACCAGCACCTTTGTGCAGATGCTGGCCTACGACATTGCCAGCCGGGGCATCCTCAAGCGACACGTGGAGGTCATCCGCGGTGTCTACCGCGAGCGCCGGGATGTGATGCTAGAGTCGGTTGAGAAGCACTTCCCGGAGGGAGTCTCGTGGACCCGGCCGCAGGGAGGGCTGTTTCTCTGGGTGCGCTGCCCAGAGAGCGTGGACACTGAAGTGCTGCTCAAGAAGGCGCTAGAGGAAGAGGTCGCCTTTGTGCCCGGCTTTGCCTTCTTCACCGATGGGCGGGGCCGCAATGCTATGCGGCTGAACTTCTCCCGCCCGTCCCCCGACAAGATACGGGACGGGATTGAGCGCCTGGGGCGCGTACTGAGAGCGGAGATTGAAGGGGGGTGACGGGACCTGCGCTCGGCAGGCCCAATACTGACTCTTGCCAGCGACTGGGACAGCCTGACCGACTGCTCGGCTCCGCCGGAATACGCAGCAGGTCTACTTCGGGGCCCCAGGCCGGGACTTCCGGCAGGCGGTGGGACGCCCGCGGATGGACGCCGGGAGCCGTGGCGCACCCGGTCAGGAACTCGCTGACAGAACCTCAATTGCCTAGGCTGGGGAGCCGCCTCCGTCTCCGCCTGGCAGAGGCAGATTCGCGGCCGCACGGATGCCGCTTTCTACCGCCGCAGCGGTCTCGGAGTTCTCTGCCAGGAACCGCTTGGCGCTTTCCCTTCCCTGGCCGATCAGTTCATCGTTGAGCCGATAGTAGGAACCCCGTTTCTCAATGATCCCGTGTTTCTCCCCCAGGTCCAGCAGATCGCCCACCCTGCTGATTCCGCTATCGTACATGATGTCAAACTCTGCCTCACCGAACGGCGGCGCCACCTTGTTCTTCTTGACGCGGACGCGGTTGCGAGACCCGATCACCTCACCACCAGCCTTGATGGTCTGAATGCGGCGCACATCCAGGCGGACGCTGGCGTAGAACTTGAGTGCGTTGCCACCTGTGGTGGTCTCCGGGCTGCCGAACATGACGCCGATCTTTTCCCGCAGCTGGTTGGTAAAGATCATCGCGGTGTTGGACTGCTTGATGGCGCCCGACAGTTTGCGCAGCGCCTGACTCATCAGGCGTGCCATCAGCCCCATGTGGGCATCCCCCATCTCACCCTCGATCTCCCGACGCGGCACCAGCGCGGCGACCGAGTCGATCACGACCGCATCCATCGTACCGGAGCGGATGAGCGCTTCAGCGATCTCCAGAGCTTGCTCACCGGTGTCAGGCTGGGCGATGTACAGGTTGTCGACATCCACGCCGCACCGGGCGGCGTAGGTGGGGTCAAGGGCGTGCTCCATGTCGACAAAGGCGCATAGCCCGCCCATCCGTTGTGCCTCGGCTATGATGTGCTGGCAGATGGTGGTCTTGCCAGAGGCCTCTGGCCCGTATATCTCGATTACTCGGCCGCGCGGTATCCCGCCTACTCGCAGTGCGATGTCCAGTGCCAGCGATCCTGTAGGTATGACCTCAACGTCGAGATGAGATGCATCTCCCAGTTTCATTATCGCGCCGTCGCCGTAACGCTTGAGGATAGATGAGATAGTCTGCTCAAGGATTTGCTTGCGCGCCTTGGCGTTCTGTGGCTGATCTGACTTTGTCACTGCTGCCTCTCCTTCGTCATCGATAGCACACCAGCCGTTCGCCCGACCCGGCCGGGCACAGCTAACAGATTAGCACAGGTGTTCGGTTCTGTCAAGGCGTGGCGATGGGGACTGCCGGAGTTCACTCGGTGTGCAGCTTGACAAAGGTGGTGACACCCGGCCGGATGTGGAAATTGGCGTACAGGATCTCTCCGTCGGCCTGCACAATCAGGCGATACTCGCCGGCCGGCAGGTCGGGTACGACAAAGTTCTCTTGCCACACGTCGTCCGGGTTGAGCTGATCGCTCGCGTAGGTGGTGAGAATACGCAGATCGGTATCGCCCTCAGTGTCGCTCGTTTCGCCCGAGTCGACAGGCTCCACAGCAACCGTAGCGTTGTGGATGAACGCGCCTTTGGCGTCGGTCACTCGGCCGGCGAGCGTCCCCCACCCCTCGTAGGGAGCGAGCCAGAGGGCAGGATTGCGGGTGTAATCATAGTCGTCCTCTCCCACCCGGACTTCCAGGTGAAGATGCGGGCCGGTCGAGTCCCCGCTGTTGCCTACGCCAGCGATTAGGTCGCCAGCTGCGACTCTGTCGCCCACCTTCACGAACACCTCAAGCAGATGGGCGTACAGGGTGTATACGGGCTGTCCCTGCCATCCCCAGTCGTGGCGGAGCACAACATAGTTCCCGTAGGGCGCCACTACCCGCCTGCTTCGCTTCGCCGGTTCGTAGGGGACCGCTGTCGGGAAGATCGCCTCTATCGTTGTCTCGTACAATGTCGTGGGTTCGAGCGGCGGCGCAGAGGGCTGCGGCGAAGGCTCATCGCTGGGAATAGCCTCCTCGGCCGCGCCCTGGTCGGGAACATTCACGTACACCGGAAACCAGCTCTCCGTTGCCCAGACGACTGTACCGTCCGCAGCGGCGAGCACCGGTGTCCCGGGGTCGTTGGCAAAGTCCATGCCGTGATGTACCCGCCACACCCCCATTCCGTCGCCTCCGTACGGGTACCAGTCCAGCCCCCAGTCTATCTTGCCAGACGGTATTGGGCGGCGCAACCAGTAGTGATCGTTGGGATGCAGCGAGTGGGGGACTGGCACGGCGGGGGGCCGCCATTCCATGATGTCGGCCGCCAAAGGAACCGGAGCAGCGAACAAAAGCTCGGCGTCGGCCGCGCGCATGCCGGGTTCAGGCTCGGGGGGGAGTGTCGGACGCGGCGGTGGCCTGCCGGTAGGAGAGAGGGCAGAGGGTTCGGGCGTGGGCGTCTTGGTCGAGACAGGAGCGCTGGCCAGCGGCATCAGCGTCGGAGTGGGAGGCGCCAGCAGCGCCGGCTTGCATGCCGCCAGTGCCCCCAGCACCAGGAGCCCGCAGGCTAGAAGCCCGAGTGAAGGGATCCAAACCCCAATCACTACTCGGCGCGCTACCCGCGAGCCCACGTGGTCCGGCTTCAGCAAGGCTTGACCGTCACACCATAAGCGTGTTCCGATCACTGACAGAGCGCCGGCTGCCCACCGTATCCGGGCACGCAGGGTTCCCGGCCAGGCCCCGAGCTGGCGACGCGTCAGTCTGCAGCGCTGCCTGTGCCCCCAAGCGCTCTCGAGGAGGGCGGATGTCACGGGGCAGAGATCCTGGATGCCGGATTCAGCTCCTTTGCTGAATAGAGTTCGCCCATGGCCGCCTCCCAGGTGAGACCTTCCCGTTTCTCAAGGTGCCAGAAGAGAATGGCTGGGAAATAGGTGCGCCAGGTGCGGCCGGCCGGGACGCGCTCCCAACCATAGTCGGCCGCCAGCTGCGTGAAATCTATGTAATATCCCTCGGGAATCGTGGACTTGGCGCGACCGCCGGATTCATAGTCCGCTGTGTTTCCGCTGTATCGAGCCTGGAAGTTCCACGGCTGTGTGCGCAGTGGCTCTCCCTGGCTGCCGTCTTGGCGCACCGCACGAACGTACACTCGCCACCAGGTCTGCGTACCAGTGCACGGCTCCGCTGCCGGGCTGCAGCCGGTCAACTCCCGGACTACCTCCACGAGGGGGCGGACGCCGGAGGTCAACTTGTCCTTGATATCGAACGCCCGGCCGGCCACGTGCCAGCTCTCTTGGCCCAGCTCTGGCGGGGGCACACTGTCCATCGACTCCCACATCTTGTCGAGAGATGCGAGGAAATCCCATCCCGCCTCTTCCTGGACTCGACGGCGTAATGCCTCGAAGGAGTCGTCTACGCGATCGCTGAGGTATGGACCTCCGACCTGGATCTCGTCCAGCGCGACCAGAGTGTAGGGGGGGCCTTCTGCGGCCGGATTGGCGATTGCTTCCAGGTAGAGCGGCCGGGTGGAGGCTCTTGTTTCGCGGGACGCAAATGCGGGCGGCAAGATCGCTTGGGTCCAGGCAGGGGAGCTCAAGGGGAATTCGCTGAGGTAGACCTCGGGCGCCGCTCCCCAACCGTCTACGCTGCTCGCCAGCAGATAGTGTCTGGCGCCCTGGTCGTGTACGTAGAGTACCGAATCTGCGCCGGGCACCCAGGTTGGCTCCCGACCCTGCCCGATGCTGACAGGGTCGCCCGACGGCAGGTTGTTTGCTACCGGCTGGGCATAGACCAGCGACTGGCTGCCGCTGCGGCCCGTGTAGACCAGATAGTGGCCCTCTGGGTCCCAACACGGGTGGTCCTCGTCTACGTCGGGCGAACGGCTGACGTCAAACGCGGCCTCATCGCGGGCATCGTCCAGCGGGAACAAGTAGATTTCAGGGCTGCCGCTGCGCCAGGAGATGAAACTGATGTGCCGGCCGGACGGAGACCAGGCTGGGGCATAGTCGGGCGCCGGATGGGACGTCAGCCGTACGGGATCACCGCCGGTCACCGGTATGATGTAGATATCCAGGTTGTTGTCGCGGTACGACTCAAAGGCCAACCATTGTCCGTCGGGCGCCCACGACGGGTTGCCGTCATAAGCCACCTGCCACGTCAACCTAGCTAGAAAACCAGTGGGAACATCCAGTAGGTTAAGCTCCCAGTTGCCGTCCCGGCGGGAGGCAAAGGCCAGGCGCCGCCCGTCCGGCGACCATGCTGGGTCCCTATCATCGGCAGGGTGGCTGGTGAGCCGAACCGCTCTGTTGCGGCCGACCGTCAGTGCATAGATGTCGTCGTTCCCGTCCTGCCGCGCGACAAAGGCGACGCTGCCCGTGGCTATGCGCGGGACCGAGCCGGGGACAGGGGCGTCCGGGCTCGGCGCAAGAAGCGGATCGGCGGTGGGCAGCAGCACCGCCACTGAGCCAGCCACTGGCGGCTCTGCCGGACCCGCTTCTACCGGCTGCCCGCTCGGAACGGACGCGCGGGTCAGCAGGTACAGCAGGATTAGATTCGTGGCTGCTAGAAACCCCGTCAGACGGATCCAGAACACGGGGCTCGTGCGCAGCGAGGCCAGCTTGCCGCGAGCCAGTTCCGCGGCCTTGGGAACCATCGCTCTCCCTGGGCCCGGGCGCGCGCGCCAACGAGAGATGGCGGCCTTGCCCGGGACGAGGATATTGAGGGCGAACCAGCGCCAGAGAGGCGAAAGGAGTGGTCCGAGAGCCCGCTGCCAGACGAACCGGGCGGGGATCACCACAGGTGCTGTCACCCACGTCAGGAGGCGGCGCAGAGAGATCCGCAGGGCAATCCCTAGTCGCCCCAGTTCCTCCCAAAGGAGGGGTGCCATCCACAGCGCTGCTCTCCGGACCTGGGCCAACGGCCAGCGGAACGGCCGGGCGATCAGCCTGAACAGTGCGCGCAGCGGCCGCCAGAGGGTTTGCGCGACCGGCGCGAGAACCCGCCGCAAAGCGCGCCTCAATGGCTCGAGCCGCCCCCAGATGGCCCGGCACAGCCTGCCCGGCGAGCGCCACAACCCTTCAATGACCTTGCGCTGCGCCAGCCCCAGCTGGCCCAGATGCCGCCACACAGCCTCGATGATCTTCCGCTCGGCCAGCCCAAGCCGGCCGAGGGAGGTCCACAGCCAACGGAAGGGTAGGCCCACGAACTGAACGACCGAGTACACAGCGCTTGATCCCAATGCCAACTTGCCGACCCACTATACCATGACTGCCGGCGACACACAATAGGCCCTCAGGAAGCCGGCTCCCAGCGACCTGCTGGCAGCGGTCATGGCAATCCATCGCGTCAGGCCACTTCTCCGCCGGGCTTCTTGGGGCTTAGGTTGCAGATTCCGTGCTACAATTGTGGAGGGAGGTGCGTGGTGCAGGTGCGCCTGGCCTACGGCAGGCACGGTATTGAGGTCGACCTTCCGGCGGACGTCCTGGTCGTCCAGCCCAGGTACGTACGCGGGTTGGAGGACGAGGAGGCAGCTCTCCGGCAAGCGCTCTGTGTGCCAATTGGCTCGCCGCCGCTGCAGAGTCTTGCGCGACCCGGGCAGACGGCTGTAATCGTACACAGCGACCTGACCCGGCCGATGCCCAACGACCGGGTTCTGCCGGTGCTGCTGTCCGAACTGGAGGCGGCCGGAGTGGCCCAGGATGACATCACCGTTCTCAACGGGGTGGGAACCCACCGTCCCCAGACCAAGGGAGAACTGGCGCAGCTGCTGGGTCCAGAGATCTGCGCCCAGTACCGCTGCGAACAGCACGACTGCTGGGACGACAGCTGCCTGGTCGCCGTCGGATCGACGCACTTTGGGCACCCGGTGAGGGTCAACCGGACCTACCTGGAGGCGGACCTCAAGATCCTGACGGGTTTCATCGAGCCGCACTTTTTCGCGGGTTTCAGCGGTGGCCCCAAGGCAGTCCTACCGGCCATAGCAGCGGCCGAGAGCGTGCTGGCTAATCACTCGGCCGACATGATTGGCCACTCCGAGGCGACCTGGGGGGTCACCCGGGGCAACCCAGTCTGGGAAGAGATGCTGGAGGCAGCTCTCGAGACCGATCCCACGTTTCTGCTCAACGTGACCTTGAACCGCGATGGGAAGATCACTGGTGTCTTTGCGGGTGACCTGGAGGCAGCCCACGCTGCCGGTTGCGACTTTTGTCGGCAGTCGGCCATGGTCGCTGTTCCCCATCTCTTTGACATTGTCATCACCACCAACTCTGGATACCCGCTAGACCTCAACCTCTACCAGGCGGTAAAGGGGATGTCCGCTGCGGCGCGGGTCGTGCGACCGGGTGGAAGCATCATCCTGGCCGCCGAATGCTGGGATGGGATCCCCGAGCACGGCGAGTACGCCAGTCTCCTGCGCTCCGCCAGCAACCCACAGCAGCTGCTGGACCAGATCGCGGTGCCGGGCTTCTTCTGCATGGATCAGTGGGAGGCGCAGGTGCAGGCCCTCATCCAGCTGCGGGCCGACGTGTACGTGTACAGCGACGGCCTGAGCGATGAGCAGATACGCGAGGGGCTCCTGACCCCGTGCCGGCGAATCGAGGAGACGCTGGAGACGCTTCTGAAGCGCTACGGCCGGGACGCCACGATCTGCGTCCTGCCCGAGGGCCCTCAAACGATTCCGTGGGTACGAGACGCCGCCTGAAAAAGGGCGGTGGAGTAAGCTGCCTGCTCCCGGACAGCTGCTCTGGATCTCGGCCGGCGATACCTAGAAGGTTGGCCGAAAGGCCCATTGCGGCAGTCACTCGCCAAGACTGCTCCCCACCGATCCCTTGAAGCCAGCTTCTTGAAGGCGTGGCCGGCCCACCACAGGCGCTCTTGGGTGGCCGACAGAGTGCCGGCTCCCCACCGGAGCCTGGCAAGGCGGGTTTCCGGCCAGGCCCCTAGTGGTGCGTCAATTGTGATTCGCGGGATTGTCATTGCGAGGGAGCGCCAGCGACCGACACTTGCACTTGCGGTGACACACATGCCCTGGCGGGCAGTGCCAGGGAGTGCAGGTGAGCAATCCCCACCATGGGTCGAGGGGATTGCTTCGCACCTTCGGTGCTACTGAGAAACCTGCATGTCATTGCGAGCCC
>JAUVHW010000112.1 GCA_030593075.1 Ardenticatenales bacterium | reverse complement strand
AACAAGCTCGAATCCCGCAGTTCCCTGAAAACACCCTTATCCAGATAGGGTTTCACGTCAAAGACCTTGATCTCACCATTGGCGAACGTAAGGGTGATCGTATGATCCGGGTTGGGCCTAACCTGCTTGACGCGGGGGTTCATGCCAGCCCCACCCCGACTTGACCGGTGACCGGGAAATCGCCCTCGCGGAAACCAAATCGCTCACGGTACACCGGCTGCACGTGCAGCGGGGTAGTGTCCTGACCAAGCCATCTAGCCACCGGGCAAGAAACCCCCCCGGCGCAATCGCTCGACCCACGCACGGGCGTACGATTCACCCCCGATATCCAACAACAGGTCCTCCATAGCGGGCAGCGGTTCCTGCCACAGCCACACCACCCGCAGCCACAAGCCAGGCAGCACGGCCGAGCGGTAGACTCCCTCAGCATCGGGCGGCACAAGCTGATATTGGCCGCTGGCCGCGCGCTGATAGAACTCGGCCCGCTTCGTCTGGGGGTCAATCAACCAGTATTCCACCACCCCGCCCCGCTCGTACTCGTAGAACTTGTCCCCGCGGTCACGCCCCACGCTCTCCGGCGAGACAATCTCCACCACCAGGTCGGCCGGGCCGTCCAGGTGCGTCTCCTTCAGCCGTTCCAGATGCTCGCGAGCCACAAAAAGGAGGTCAGGCTCTCGGCCGTGCTCCAGCTTCATCTGAAAGGGAGCACTCAGAACGACGCCCAAGTCATGCTGCTCAACAAACGTCCCCAGCACCTTCTCCAAGAAACCCACGATCTGTTGATGTCGCTTCGATGCTGGGCTGTACATCACCACCTCCCCATCCACCCACTCGGCCAGCGTGTCCTCGTCCGCCCAGTCCAAGAACTCCTCATAGGTCATCCTGGGCGGCTGCACCGGTGCCGACAGCACCTCCAGCAGCCGGCGGCGCAACGCCTCCTCCCCCGACCTTGGGGAAGCTTGAGCGCCACGCGCCACTTCCGGTCCAGCGGTTGCTTTCTGTCCGCTCATCCGTCACCTTCTGCTGCCACACAACAGACCACGGGCCGCGGCCGAGCGCCGTCTATCGTCCATGGTCTGTCCTCCATCGTCAAAGAACGTCGCCCAGCGCACCGCGGGCCTGCTCCACCTGCTCCTCAATCCACGGATAGGTGAGCGAGATGCCCTCCTTGAGAAAGACCTTGGCCCGCCAACCCGTCGAGTAGATGCGCTCATTGCTAAAGTTGCGCGACTGAACGCCCACCGGGCCCTCCACGTACCTGCTGCTCAACGTCTTCCCCGAGACATCGACCACGGCGGCCACCAACTCGTCCACCGTCACGTACTCGGGGCACCCTATGTTGACCGGGCCCTTGAGATGCGATTGCATGAGCGTGTAGATGCCATCCACCATGTCGCCAACGTAGGTGTAGGAGCGAACGGCCGTGCCGTCGCCCCACACCTCAATAGTACCACCATCCTCGGCCTGGGCAACCTTGCGGCAGATGGCGGCGGGGGCTTTTTCGCGGCCGCCGGTCCAGGCCCCTTCCGGGCCGTAGCAGTTCTGAAAGCGGGCGATGCGCACCTGCATGCCGTAGCGCCGGCCGTAGGCCATCGCAGTCCGCTGGCATAGAGCTTCTCCCAGCCATATTCGTTGTCCGGATTGGCGGGGATGGCCTCCTCCTCGGTCATCTCGGGCTCGCCGGGCTGCATGTCGCGGTAGACGCAAACCGAGGAGGAGAAGAAGTAGCGGGGAACACCCATGGTGGCGGCGTGGTGGGTCATGTGGAGGTTGATGAGGGCGCTGTTGTGCATTATCTCGCACTCGGCGGAGTGGATAAAGCCCATGCCACCCATGTCGGCCGCCAGCTGGTAGACCTCATCGAAGGTGCCATCCCCAAGAGTGAGAGCGGCCTTGCAGTTCTGGGGCTCTCGCAGGTCGAGCAGCAGGAACTCGTCGGCCGGGGTGGGGGCGAACTCGTGCTCCTTGATATCCACTCCCCGGACCCAGTAGCCTTCCTGTTTGAGTTTCTTGGCCAGGTGGCCACCGATAAAGCCACCGGCGCCGCAGAGCAAGGCTTTCTTCACAAGAGGGTCTCCTCTCTGCCACGAATTGCACGAATTTGCACTAATCTTTTCCCTATTCCGTGATAGCCCGTGAGATTCGTGGCAAGCTTTCCCCAAGCGGCTGGATGTGTCACCAGGCATGCTCGGCCTGGGCAACCTTGCGGCAGATGGCGGCGGGGGCTCTTGGCAGGCCCACCCCGACTTGACCGGTGACCGTGAAATCGCCCTCGCCGAAGCCAGCATCCTTCACTCACCCCTTGCCTCCAACCTGTCCAGATAGCGAAAGATGTGCCCGATACACCGTTCAAAGGTATCCACCTGTCCCACGACGGTCTGGTAGAGAAGCGCATGATCAACATTCCAGTAAAGGTGCACCAGGACGTTGCGCATACCCGCCATAGCCTGGAGTTTCTCGCCCAGGTCAGCGGGCACAACTCCCTGTTCGCACAAGATCTTCCCCACCTCCCTGTGTTCCTGCAGCACCCCACGCCCTGTTGTCACCGTCGCATGCCGTCCGAGGTCAAGAGTCGCTTCAATAGCAATCCGCAAATAGTGTTCAGACAGTGCCCGAGTCTGCTTGTCCGCCCGATACGCTTCCAGGCCCATTCCCTCCAGGTTCAGAACCTGGAGCTCACGAACAGCATCCCGGATCAGAAACACGAGCCGCTCAACGCGCTCTCTGTCTATCATGTAGTCGAGCGCCAGTTCCCAGACCTCCAGTTTCTCGAATTTGTACGTCGTCAATCGTCCAGCGTCTATCGTCAGTAGTCCGGCGCGCCCGCCTGGCTGCGGAACGCGCACCTCCTCCTACGGCGCAAAGTTGCGGGCTACCAAGGGCAGGTAGATCCGGTATGGGTTCACAGTGGTGGTGAAGGGCAGGGTGACCAGGCCATCGGTGAAGCTGATGTAGGCGTGGTTGACCAGCGGCCAGTACATGGTGGGAATGTCGATGGTCACCGCGAGGTAGGTGGTGATGCGGTCGCCGGGCGAAAAGTCCGCCTGCCAGATATTGGGCAGCGTGCAGGCCTGGGGAACGCCGGTCGCCGTGATGTAGGAGCAAGAGGCGAAATTGGCGCCGTAGGGCAGTACGTCCGAGAGGACGACGCCATAGCTCGGCGTGGTCCCGCTGTAGACGGCCGCGATGGTGTAGGTGATCACATCGCCATCGCCGGCAAAGAGGGGACCCTCTTTGTAGGAGTCGTCAAAGTCGCTGTCGGCGGCCAGGGTGACGGCCAAGGCCAGCATCAGGCCGAGGGCAGTGGCAAAGACGACGAGCCCTACTCTGCCTATGCTTGTGAAGCGCTTCGATTGGGTCATGGTACCCTCCTACAAGGAATGTGCCTGGGCCTGACGGCGCACCCACGGCTTGACTAGAGATAGTGGCTGCTACATTCTGCGTTCCTGATGCCGGCTTGCTGACGCGTTTATACTGTTCGCCCGCCCTCCCTCCGTCCACGTGGGGTTGATTGTATCACGTAGTGTGCAGGGGTCAAGCGCGCGGCCGAAACCACGGATCGCGCCGATGTCACTGATTCTACGGATGGGGGGCGCACGCGGGGATTCAGGGCGCGCTGCCGCGCGCCCCTACCAGGCGGTGCGGAGGATAAGCGGAAGCCAGGAACGCGTACTCGCCACGAGCAGGCTGCGGCTGGTCCCGTTGTTCGTCTCGTCGGTTTCGATGCACTCGTCGGCCGGGTCTACCACGACGGTGACGGTGTACAGCCCGCTGGCGGTGAGGGGCAATTCGGCTGTTATGTCAAGCCCCTGGCCGGCTGGTAGAAGGCCGAGCGTCCAGGTGACGGCCGGGTCCCCTTGGGCCGGGTCAGCCAGCCAGAGAGATACCTGGGTGCCGGGGGGGGCGTCTAGTTTGCCGGCTTTGGTCACGACGGCCGTGGCCGTTACTGTCACCACCGGGCTATCGAGCAAAGGGACCGTCGGCGCGAACAGCAAGGAGCCGATCTGCAGATCCCCGTGGACATAGTCCCCGTAGGCCTGACCCAGAGCTGTGATGGTCTTGGTGACCTGACCGGTGAATAGATCACCGTTGTACCCCTCATTGTAGATCTCACCGTCCTGATAGGTGTTGTCGTCCAGGCTGTACCAGGCCCAGGCCTGGACCAGTCGATTGCCGTCGGCCGGGTACCCCAGGTCGGGATCGGTGGCGGTGAGAAAGTAGTCAAAGGTGGCGTACATAAAGTCGATGACCCGGTCGTCGCTAAAGTCCTCGCCGTCCTCGTCCATTATGTCAGACCACATCAGGATACCGTACTCGTTCACCAGCAGCGGCTTGTTCCGCTGGCCGTGGTCGGCCATCCACTGGCGGAAACGGACGATCTGCTCCTCAAAGAGGGCCATGCTGTCAACGTCGCGTATGTAGCGGTGCGCGGCCAGGTCCCGGCGGTCTCCCATGCCCGGGGGGATCTCGGCCCCCCACTGATGGTACGTCTCGTTGAGGACAAAGCCGTGGACAATCCAGACGTCCACCGGCATGTCCTCACCACCGGAGAGCTGCTGATACGCCTCCCATGCACGCTGCAGGTAGAGCATGCGCAGAGGCGTAGCCTGCACGATTCCGCCGGCCGCGACCTGCGCGGTCGGGTCCTCGTCCTTGATGATAGGGTAGAGTTGGTAGTAGGCCTCCGCGTACTGCTGCGGCGTACTGTTGTCCAGGTATATGGAATCGGGCTCGTTCCCGATCTCCCAGATTGCACCGGGGTTGGCGCGGACCAGGGAACGGAGGCTCTCCGTGCTGATTCGCGGGACACCCTGGTCGAGCCGGATATTCTGCATGTACCACGCGCCGTTGGGCTCAGGAGGGTCCGAGGCCACCCACCAGTTGAGGTACCAGCTAGCTCCCAGAGCCTCCAGGTCGTACTGCAAGATCGCATTCGCGGAAGCCGCCAGCCCGACGCCGAACCGCTCTTGCTCCAGAAGGCTGTGGGCGGCCGCGACTATGGGGAGGTAGATGTCGTAGGGGTCCGCGGCCGGGCTGAGGGGTGGACCCTCTCCGTCGGAGGGCCCAAAGGGAGCACCGGCCGCCGCCGTGGCGGCCAGCGTCAGCAGCAGGCCGACGGCCGTCGCGAAGACGACCAGTCCAATCCTCGCTGCCGTCGGTATGCCGGCAGAATGGTTCCGCTCTCCCATCGCCCTCATCCCAGCACAGACGGCACGCAACAGGTGCGACAGATGGCGCCCAACAGGACGCCCGGGCCCGATAGTGAGGCAGTCAGATGAGAGACCGGTTCAGCATCGCGCCGGAGGCTCTAGCGACTGTACCGCCAGGCGCCGTCCAACGTGCCAGTGTGGAGGTACTCGGCCGACTGCGGGCCAATCGAAAGAGACCGGCCGGTCAGGTTCCCCAGCCCCACGTTGAACTGCTGCCAGGTGCCACTGGCCCCGCCGGCCGTACTGCGGTACACGCCGCCTCCCGACGTGCCAGCATAGACAATGCTGCTGTTCTCCGGATCTACGGCAGCGGAGTAAGCCTTGGCCGGAGAGGACAACACCTGTGTCCAACTGGTTCCGCCGTTGATCGTGCGGTAGACACCCTCATCCCTGGTGGCAGCAAAGACCGTGTCAGCATCCTGCGGGTCCACAGCAACACCGTACACATAGCCGTACGGCGAACCACCCGGACCCCAGCCGCCGCCGTCCCGCCGGTAGACACCGGTCCCAAAGGTCGCGGCGTAGAGGGTGCCGCCATCGGCAGAGATGCCCAGATCCATCACCGTGTAGCTACCCGGTCCCCAGTTCTGCCAGTTCGTCCCGCCGTCGCCAGATCGACGTACCCCCGCTGATTCAGTGCCGACATAGATCACATTGCCGTTGGTGGGGTCAACAATCACGCTGTAGAGACGAGGGTAGGGTAGCTGGCTGCTCAGCTGAGTCCAGTTTGCCCCGCTGTTGGTGCCCTTCCACAGATAATCCCCAAAAGTGGCAGCATATAGGGTGCCACAGTTGCCCGGATCTACAGCAACGCCACGGACTGTCATGCCCAACAGACCGCTCTGCGTCCACGAGCCGCCAGCATTCTGACTCCTGTAGACGCCGCTCCCGCCGGTGCCGGCGTAGACAATGTCGGGATCGCTTGGGCAGACAGCGATGGAGTAAACAGTGAGATTCGAGCCCAGCCCGGTACCCCGCTCCCACCGCGGTGGGTAGTTTCTGAGCACCAGCGGCAGATAGACCGTGGGCCAGCGCACGGTGGTGGTCACCACATTCGTCTCCCCGGCGAGGGGTTCCCCGGGCGGGTCGTAAACCTGGGCAACGTTAGTGATGAGATAAGTGGAGCCCACGGGCAGCGGAATGGTGATGGTTACGCGGACGGTGTAGCTTATCGTGGTTGGCATTCCCTGGGTACCGCCCCACATCGGACTACTGTAGTAGATCGTCCGCGAATCCGCGTCATAGCCCCAGGTGCCGCGCTGGCCCGACAGAAAATCGACCCACAGGGAGCCAGGCACCAACTCGGTGTAGGCTGGCAGGGTATCGCTGATGACCATTTCGCCAGGGCCCGATGTGTCGCGCTGGACAAAGAGCCGATAGGTGATCTCGTCACCGGGCGAGACCTGCTCACCCGAGAGGATCTCCTTCTCCGCGGCCAGAAGAGCCTGTGGGGCGGCTAGCTCGCGCGCAACGGCTTGGCGCACACTGATTGGCTGAATCAAACCCAAGTCCGCGCCCCAAACGCTCGACACGGCAAGGAATAGGCCGGCAGCCGCCACGGCCAGTACGGGAAGAACTACTGCGGAAATCCTCTTGCTGTTGCCCATCGTCTTGCTCCTTGTGCACTCCACCCAGACGGGGCCAGTCACCCAGTTCGGCAAAGCCTACTGGGAAAGCGGCCCATTCCAACCACAGCATTGCACCCATGGGGGGCAGCTGAGAGATCCAGAGGCTGCCCCATCGGGGTCGCGGCTTATCTTACCACGAGTTCTGGTAACGCGCTACTCCTTTGTCGGGCAAGCCAAGAGGCTCCGCCCGGACCGAGTGTCGCCGTCAGTCTATTGGCGTCGGCGTAGGTTTCTTCCCACCACCCCCGCCAAGGCCTGGGTCGAACAAGAAACTGGCTGTCGATGAGACGGCATCGTTATCGGCGGCGACATACCATCGCCACTCCCCCCACTGATCGGCCGGGATGTCGAAGGTCCAGCTAAGGCTCTCGATCCAGCCGCTGGCATGGGTGTGTCCGGCCACCGTGTGGATCAGCGTCACCAGGTACGAAATACCCCGCGTTCCGCTCCAAGTGAACGTAACGGGGCTCTTCAGCGTTCCGCCCAGCGGAGAGCTCAGTTCGAGAGGCGCCGGAACAGAGGTTGGGGCTCGGGTCGGCCGGCGCGTGGCAGTTGGTGTGCTGGTCGGAATCAGTGTTGGCGTTTCAGTTGGCGTGGGAGCCGGCGCCGGCGTCTCCGTCGGCACGGGCGTCTCCGTGTCCACCGGAACAGGAGTGGCAGTAGGTTCCGCGGTCCAAGTGGGTAGCACCGGGACTGCAGGGACAGACGTAGCAGTAGCAGGCACTGGAGTCGGGCTGGGAGCCGCCTTGGGCAGCAGGAACCTCGCTCCAACGACCACCACGGCAATCAAGGCTAGCACCGCCCCACCGCCCAGTGCCCACCAAAGAATCGGGCTCCGCCGCTCGGTATCTGCAGCGGGCTCCTGATCCTGCCAGAGCTGTCGCCTGAGTTCCTGCCTGGCGCCCGGCCCGACAGTGGGGCCGGCCTCCTGCGCATCGGCCTCCAGCGCAAGCCCTTGCCTGAGCGCTTTCCAGGGGGCCGGAGCAGCCTCTGGCTCATCCTCTTGCACCCGCTCGGGCTCCTCCCGAATCTCTGGTCGGGCCACCGGCTCCGCCCTGAGCTCCTGCTCTGGACGCTCCCATATCTCTGGCCCGATCTCCGGTTCCCTCTCCGCCTGTCGAGTGATCCCATGCAGGAACTGCTCCCACTCCTCTGGCGAGGTCACGGGCGCCCGCACGGGCTCTCGCTCTGGCTCGGGCCGCGGCTCTGGCCTGGCTGAGGGCTCCCGCTCGGGCTCCTGCTCAAGACCTCGCTTGAGCCGCTCCAACACGTCCCGGCTGATTTCGGGCTCGCGCTCGGGTTCCCTTCGGGTCTCCGGTCGGATCTCCGGTCGGATCTCGGGTCGGGTCTCTGCAGCACCGCGAAGAGCGGCAGCCAGGGCGGCCCCCAACTCCCCTGCTGTGGCGAAGCGATCCTGCGGCCGCTTGGCCATCGCTCGCGAGATCACTGCATCACACTCCGACGGCGCCTGGGCGTTGAGCTCCTGCACCGAAGGAATCGGACCGCGAGCATGTTGATAGAGCAGGCCGGCAGGGGCGTCGGCATCGAAGGGCACGCGGCCGGTCAGCATCTCAAAGAGCACTACCCCCATCTGGTATACGTCACTTCGAGCATCGGGCGCCTTGCCGTCGGCCTGTTCTGGAGCCATGTACTTGGGCGCTCCCTTGGCCTGTCTGCTGCGAGCGCTCTCCACAAGCCGGCCAATGCCGAAATCTGACAGATAGGCGTTCCCCTCTTGGTCAAAGAGGATGTTCCCGGGCTTGATGGCTCCGTGAACGATGTTCCGCGAATGGGCCTCGTCCAGAGCGGCGCAGACGCGCTGCGCAATGTTGCTGACCTTGTCCAACGGAACAGGCCCCTGTGCAAGGCGATCCTGGAGGGATCCACCCCTCATGTACTTTGTGACGATATATGGACTATGGCCTTCCTCGCCATAATCCTGGACGGGCACGATTGAGGGGTGCTTCAGGTCGGAGGTGGACCACACATAGCGCTCGAAACGGACCAGGAAGGTGGGGTCCTGGAGCAGGCGCGCCGGCAAGACCTTGATGGCTACCTGGCGTTGCGAACGGGAATCGAACCCCAGGTAGACAGAACCAATGGTTCCCCGCCCGATCTCCCGTCGGATCTCGTAGCGACCCAGCCGTGAAGCTACCATGTTACTCCCTCGCCCAATCGGCTAGTGGCTCGGCAGGCCCAGTGGATCTCTGAGGACCCATTTGCCCTGGTCGGCATCGTTCACCGGTAATGGACAGCCCGCGCCAAGAGGGGTCAGCCAACCCACGTACAGTATAACGCTTTTCCGCAATATGCGCAAGAGCCGATTCCCACGCCCGCCAGGGCCGCCAGTGGCTTGTCGAGCTGGTCTACGGGCAGCGGTGCGTGGCATTGGGCCGTGCGGTTCCTGTCCGTGCTCCACACGGTGCTGCGGCACGCCAGCGAACTCCATGGTCCCAACCCGCACCGTCCATCCGACAACCGGTCCACTGGGCAGCGCCCTCAGCATCGATCAGTGGCGGGTACGGCCCCTCGGCGGGAACAGGTATCGTAACGCCAAGCTCACCCTCTGCAGGTATGCCAGCGGCCAGAGCTGGGGCGACTCTGGGCAGTAGCGCTGAGTCATGTAGGCAGGTCCGGGGAAGGCCGTCTCCAAGAGATACCGCAGCCGCCGCAGCACGCCGGGCGTCGTGAGCAGGAGCGCCGCCGTCCGGACCGTGGGCGTCCCACGAGTGACCACATCGTGAACCCAGCGCTCCAACAGCCCAACCTGCAGGCCCAGACACGTTGCCAGTACGCTCGCCGGGACGATTCCGGGCCAGAGTCGGTCCAGGTAGCGGAGGACTCGCTCCACAGGCCGCACAAGCCGCCACTCGCCGGCCCGCGCTAGCACGGCCTGCCAGTCAAAGGATGTCCCGGCCGCCAGGATGCCGGCCGCCATCTCATGGTAGCGGAACAGGGCCTGGTCGTAGCGGTGATGCAACGCCAGGTGCCCGCAGGCGTAGACCAGTCGATCCTCGGGAGTGAGGGCACGGACGTCAACCCCAGCAACCTGCAGCGGGCGCGCACGCTCAAAGAGCGGTTCCGCCGTGATCCGGCCAAAGAAGAACGGCAGCTGCAAGAGGTGCCAGTGGAGACCAACGGCGAACAGGCGCGAGAACGGGGCTGGATCGCGCGGCCGCTGATAGGCGCGGCAGTTCCGGTAGCGGCGACAATAGCCACGCCATACCTCGGGTGTCGCAAGGTAACCCAGATGGTGCAGTATTCCCTCGGCGCGGGTGAGCTGCGCAGGTGATACGAACAGGTCAATGTCAGCGTAGGTACGCCGGCCATAATCACCCTGGTACACAGTGGGGATCAACGCCCAGCCCTTGAGCACGATGACCGGGACGTCAGCCTCGCGCAACGCCGCCAACAGCGCGCTCACCTCTTCAGCGCAGTGGTCACCCCACAGCAGCGCGCTGTAGTAATCACGGCGCAGTCTCTCCTGCAGGCTCTGCGGCCAGAGGTCAGGGTGTGCCTTGCCCAGAACGTAGAACGAGCCGTTCAGCCAGTGCCGGGCAAGGAGAGCATGCAGTCTGTCGCCGTCCAGACCGTCAGACCACCAGGGTAAAGCGCGGTCCGGATAGAGCCGGTGGGTGAGGCAAGCGCGGATGAACGCCGCCTCGGCCGACCGGTCAGGGTGAGCCATTGGACGGTACGTCCTTCGGGGCCGTGATCTGCTGGCTGGCAACCAGCGACCGATAATAGGCATTACTCTTCAAGAGTTCCTGGTGAGTGCCCATCCCGACCAGCCGTCTCTCGTTGAGCAGCAGAAT
>JAUVHW010000319.1 GCA_030593075.1 Ardenticatenales bacterium | reverse complement strand
CCGCCACCGCCGATGCGTCGTCCCGCAGAATGTAACCACCTGTGCCATCCCCTTTGGCCTCAGCAGCCGCACACGCCATCTCCTTGAACTCTTCCGGCGTCGCCGGCGGCCCGTCGTACCCTAGCTCCTCCAACCACGTCTGGTTATAGTACAACATCTCCATCGATCGGTTCGGCGGAAAGCCCAACTGCTGGTTGCCAAACGCCGCGTGCACACTCTGCTCCAGGAAGCTGGCGTAGAAATCCGCCTTCTCCTCTGGTGTCAGACCCCAGTACTCGTCGTCCATGTACGGGCCGATGTCAGCCAGCCCGCCAGCCAGCGCATAGAAAGCCTGGTCGTTCTGGTAACCAACCACCAGCCCCGGCAGTTCGCCGGTAGCGATACCGGCGTTCATCTTGTCCCGAATGTCGTTGTAGCCACCCTGATTCTCTGAGACCACAGTGATGCCACACTCGTTGGTGGCGTTGAACTGGTCAACCAGCGGCAGAAGCTTCTCCTCGCGGCTTGACCTGTGGTTGTGCCACCACACCACCTCGACACCCCGCGGGTCAACCCCTGCGAGCGGACCTTCAGTCGCCGGCGCACAGGGCTCGGTGACCGGCTCAGGCTCGGTAACTGCCGGCTCGGCAGTCGGTTCCTCCGCCACTGGCTTGGGCGTAGCGGTCGGTTCCTCCGCCACAGGCTTAGGCGTAGCCGTCGGTTCCTCTTTAGGGCCGCAGGCCATCAAAGCCATCATGGCGACTGCAAGGACAAAAATCAACCAAAAGAATCTGCGAGACATTTCTCTTCTCCTCTGTGAACTTGGTAACTAGCGGCACAGGGAACCTCAAGCGCTTCCCTGCTCCTGACAAACCTGTAGACACAAAACGAGCGCGTTCTATCTTCTTCTCTCACCTCCTTTTCGGGCTATCACCCCTTCAGACCAGAATGGGCGATACCCTCGATAAACTGCTTCTGGACTAGCAAGTAGAGGAGCAATATGGGCAACAGAGTAATGACCGAGCCGGCCATTCGCAGCTGGGTCTGCGCGCCGGCTTCATCCAGGAAAGCAAGCAATCCGTAGGAGATAGGCCGCCACTTGGGCGAGGTTGTCACCAGGATGGGCCAGGCCAGCGAATTCCAGGCAGTGTTGAAACCAAAGATGACGATAGTCATCATGGGGGCGCGAGAGATGGGCAGCACTACCTGGAGCAAATAGCGCAAGTGCCCCGCGCCATCAATCCGGGCCGCGTCCCACAGCTCCTGCGGGATCTGCTGGAAGAACTGGCGCAGGATCAGGATACCGAACGCGCCAGCCATGAAGGGAATCGTCTGCGCCGGCCAGCTGTCCATCCACTGGATTGGGGTAATGCGCCCTAGCCAGGTGACTGTGATAAAGTTGGGTATCCAGGTCACCGCTCCCGGCAACATCAACGTGGCCAACAGAAGGGTGTAAATGAACTCCTTGCCCGGGAACTCCATGCGGGCAAACGCATACGCCGCCAGTGTGCAGAAGACGAGCTGGCCGGCCAGCGTGATGCTGCCCAGCTTGACGCTGTTGAAGAAGTAGAGCGAGAAATTGGCCTCTTTCCACGCCCTGGCATAATTGGACCACTGGGGCGTCCGGGGAAGAATGGCCTGGCCGGTCGCCTCGCTCAGGTTCATCAGTGACCAGCTCACAGTGAGGAGAAATGGAACAGTGGCGACCAATGCGCCAGCAACAAGCACCACGTAAGTGAGGATCCGCCCCACGTCCACACGGCGACCCTCGCGACGGGCGCCCACCTGCCGCTCCTGCAGGGATGCCGAGAGGCTACTAGGCATAGAACACCCTTTCGCGAGCGATGCGATTGTTGATCAGGGTCAGAATCATGATGATGACCAGCAACACAATTGCCAGCGCCGACGCGTAGCCGTAGCGCGTGTTGCGCTTGAATTCGTTAAAGATCACAACACTCGCAGTATCACTGGTTCCCAGCGCGGCCCGGCTCCGCAACACCCAGATGTGGTTGAAAGCCTTGAACGTGCCTATGGTTGCCCACAGGGTGATGAAATAGATGGTCGGCGAGAGCAAGGGGAGAGTCATATGGCGGAACTGCGCCCACCGCCCGGCCCCGTCAATGGCGGCCGCCTCGTACAACTCGCGGGGAATGCTGCCCAGGCCCGCCAAGAAGATGACCACGTCAAACCCAACAAAGGTCCAGATGCCAAAGATGATGATGACCACCATGGACATGCTGGGTCCCCCGGCCCAACCGGGCAGAGCCACCCCCAGCGCGTCAGCGAGTATCTCAAAGACGCCAGCCGGCTCGTCGCGCCACAGCTGCAGCGGAAGCCCAAGAGTGCCAAGCAAGCTGTTCACGGGCGCGTTCGCCCGGCTCGAGAAGAAGATTCGAACGGCGGCCGCGGCCGCGACGGTAGGGGTGATGAAGGGTAGAAAGTACACGAGCCGGAACAGCCCCCGGCCCTTGATGTCCTGGAACAGCAGTGTGGCGATGACCAGGGAAATGCACAACTGGAATGGAATCGAGCCTGCCGAATAGTAGACAGTGACCAGCAACCCCTGCCACCAGTCTTTGTTGCCGGCAGCGATCACGCGAGGCAACTCTCCGATCAGCACCCAGGCGCCCACCATCAGCAGGGCGGCTGCCCCCAGACGAAGAAACATGCCCACATTCGTCGGACGGCGACTTGCGCTCGCCCACAACCACCACGCAACCCCCAGCAGAATGAATCCAGCGCTGATGGTGACTATCTGCGTCCACAAATCTAGAGACTCACCCTCTTCCAACGCCTCAGCGTAGGCTCGCTGAACCTCGCTCAAAGTGAACCAGCCGAGCGCCCCGCCAGCCGTCAGCAAGACAAAGAAAACGATGAACGCGGCCAAGTAGGCCGAATTGCGCGGACTCTTGAACAGGCGGCCCACAAGGTAGGTCAGTCCTAGCCCCGCCAGCAGCGCCAGCAGCGAGACTCGCAACGCCTCCTGGACCGCTGGAGCGCGCCAAGCCTCACCAAGAAGCTGGTTGAAGAGCTGGGTCGTGACTTGCATGCCCCTGACCTTGTTGGCAATGTCCAGTACCTCGGGCAGGAGCAGGAAGAAGAAGCGAGCCAGCAGCACCAGGCCGGCCGCTGTGACCGCGCCCGGCACCACCCAGAGCCGGGGACGTTCCCCGTTGTCGCCTGCCGTGCGCACGACGTCTCCCAGGCGGCGGAAAGCCAGGTAAACCGAAACGGCCGCAATCCAAAAGGCGAGCACGTAGGCCAGGTTGTCAATCGCCTTGGTGTAGTTGTCCATTCCACCGTACTTGCCCAGGAAGGTATTGACCCCCTTGAGCACGCTCTCATAGGCGGAGAATGCAAGAGGGAAGAGACCGAACGTCCCAATGATAACCAAAGCCGGGAGGAGAAACAGATAGGCGGTCACAGCCTCGCGCACCTGGCGGCCGCGCCGTCCGCTCAGGATGTTCGCAAGAGACCCTGGGGTTCGCGCGCGTGATTCAGCCTCTAGCGTGATTAATCCATCTGTCACTGCGAACCCCCAGTGCTATCTATCTCCGCCATGGCCCTCCACAGGCAGTACCATGATAGCAATCCCTAAGGAAGGAAACCAGCCAGTCAAGTCAGCGGAACTCGCCACGACGACCGCTATAGTACCACGAAACGCAAACCAATGCAAAGTGACTCCCGTCACTCTCTTGGCACGAGCAAGTACTCCCGCCCAAGGTCTTGACG
>JAUVHW010000204.1 GCA_030593075.1 Ardenticatenales bacterium | reverse complement strand
GCAGGACAAGTATGCGGTCGGCCCAGCGAATCTGGCTGAGCCGGTGCGTGATCAGGAAGGTGGTGCGCTGGGCGCTGATGCGACGCATCGCTCTCTGTATCTGGTCCTCGGTGGCGCTGTCTATGGCGCTGGTGCTGTCATCCAGAATCAGGATGCGCGGGTCAGTCAGAAAGGCGCGGGCGATAGCAATGCGCTGCCGCTGCCCCCCGGAGAGCGTCACCCCCCGCTCGCCGATCTCAGTCTCGTACCCTTCGGGGAAGCCCATGACAAAGCCGTGTGCCTGCGCCTCGCGGGCTGCCTGCTCCGTTTCCCGCTGGCCAGCGTTGTCGGTGCCAAAGGCAATGTTCTCGCCCACCGTGCGGGAGAATAGGAACACGTCCTGTTCTATGGTGGATATCTGCGAGCGGAGCGACTCGAGGCTCCAATCCCGCACATCGGTGCCGTCCACCAGCACTCGGCCGCCGTCCACATCGAATATCCGGTTGATGAGTCGCGTCAGGGTGGTCTTGCCGGAGCCTGTCTGGCCCACTATAGCAATCGTCTCTCCCGGCCGGGCCGTGAAGCTGATGTCCTGAAGCACCGGAACGCCGTCGCTCCCGTCCGGGGACGCTGCCGGGTAGCTGAAGCTGACGTTCTCAAAGACCACCTGGCCCTGGATCGGCCTGGCAACACCAGCTTCGTTCTCATCCAGCTCGGTTTCAGTGTTGATGAGCGCCAGTATCCGCTCCGCCCCGGCGAGCCCCAATTGCACGAGGTCGAACGAGAAGATGGAGATGAACGTGGGGAAGCGGAGCATACCCATCAGACCCATGAACATGACTACCTGTCCCAGGCTGACGGTACCTGCTTGCCAAAGCAGGAGGGCATGCAGGAGGGCGGCCGCCCAGGCCAGGCCAAAGGCCAACATCGGTAGGTAGCGAGCCTGAATTCGGCCCTGCTGGACAAAGTAGTCTCGGGAGATGCGGGCATCGCCGGCGAACTTGCGCCACTCGTACCGCTCCTGCACGTTGGCCTTTACCACCTCGATACCAGCAATGGCCTCGGCTAGCCCGGCGTTCACAAGCCCGAATTGCTCCCTCATTGCCGCGCTGACCGGCCGGAGCCGCCGGTTGTAGTCAGCCACTGTGACCGCCAGCAGTACCGCGAAGGTGCACGGGACCAGCAGCAGCTCTGCTTGGAGCCTACCGATGATGGCGATGGGGACCACTGTTGCCAGCGCGGAGTCCATGATCAGCATCAGGCCAGGGCTGAACATCAGGTTGAGCATGCGTACATCGTTGGTGGCCCGCGCCATGATGTCGCCTATCCGCTGCTGCCCGTGGAAGGTCTGGCTCTTGCCCAGGAGACTGACGTACAACTCGTCGCGGGCGTCCCGCTCTATTCGCTGGGCCAGGAACTCGGCCGAGTAGTTGCGTGCCAGTCCCGACACTGCCTGACCGGCGGCTGCTCCCAGCGTCCCCAGTGCCAGAGCCAGCAGCGCGGACGTGCGCCAGCCGGCACTGGTAATCAGGTCAAAGGCACGACCGACAAGCACAGGGATGTAGCTAGCTGAGGCGTTGTTGACCACGGCCATCAAGACCGCCGCCAAGGGGAGGATGGGATGGCGGAGCGCGTGGGAGAGGATCCAGCGCATCGGTCCCGATCGAGCGTAGGGGTATTCGTCCTCGAGGGTGAACTCGCGCTTGCCCAAGGATGTCCTCGCTGAAGGCAGAGAAGGCATTATACCGCGAAGAGGGGGATAGCCCAAGCGCAGTTCGGTGTGTCGGGTTGCCCAACTGGATGGCGGGCACCCGGTCACCTCGTGTTGTTGTTCGGCAGAGATGCCACTCCATGAGTGAATTGGCGACGCCGTTCATGAGAGAATGCAAGAGGTGGATGGTGACCACAGAGGAGGAAGCATTACAGGTGACCGCCCGCGAAGATGCGGAAGTGCTGGGTCTCTCGTGGAGACAAACGAGAAGACTGATCGCCGCATCTCGAAAGGAGAGTGCGGCCGGCCCGGCACACGGGAATCGCGGGAGGGCTCTTGAACAGCAAGCTTCCAGCTGCCAACTGTTGCGCGGTCAGGATGAGGGTGTTACACTAGTAGTCGATGTCCCAGGTCCTGTACCGCAAGTGGCGCCCGATGTCCTTTGACGAGGTGATCGGGCAGGATCACGTGACCCGTACGTTGCGCAATTCCCTGGCGCACGGCCGGGTGGGGCATGCCTATCTCCTCTCGGGGCCGCGCGGCACAGGCAAGACCACAACTGCACGGCTGTTGGCCAAGGGGGTGAACTGCTTGGACGAGGATCTGGCCAAGCGTCCGTGCAACGGGTGCCGCATGTGCCAGGCGGTCAACGAGGGACGCCTGCTGGATCTGATAGAGATCGACGCCGCATCCAACACCGGGGTGGACGACGTACGCGATCTCCGAGACAAAATAGGGTTCTCGCCGAATGAGGCGCGCTACAAGGTCTACATCATTGATGAAGTTCACATGCTCTCCAATGCGGCCTTTAGTGCGCTGCTCAAGACGTTGGAGGAGCCCCCGCCCCACGCCATCTTTGTGTTGGCGACTACAGAGCCGCAAAAGATCCCGGCGACGGTCGTCTCTCGCTGCCAGCGATTCGAGTTCCAGCGCATACCTGTCAGCCTGATAAAGGAGCGCCTGGAGAGATTGCTGGAGCTCGAGGGCGCCGCGGCCGAGCCGGCCGCGCTGGATCTCGTCTCTCGTCAGGCCACCGGGGCGCAGCGCGACGCCGAGAGCCTGCTGGACCAACTGCTCTCCAGCCAGTCGGGAACCATCACGCTAGAACGGGCGCAGCAGGTGTTGGGTACCGCGCGCACTGAGGCGGCCCAGCAACTGGTGGAAGCATGGATCGTGGGTGACTCGGCGGCCGGGCTGGAGGTCATCCAGCGAACAGTCGATGCCGGAGCTGATCCACAGCAGTTCTCGCGCCAGGTGGTGGCCCGCTTGCGCGCTCTGATGCTTCTCAAGGTCGGCGGGGTCGTCCCCACCGAGTTCCCTAAAGACTCGCACCAAGCACTGAAGCGGCAGGCTGATTCCCTGAGCATGACCAGCCTGATAGAGGGAGTCAAGCGGTTCAGCGGCGCGGTAACGGGTAGCGGCGTCGGGTGGCAGCCACAGCTGCCCCTGGAACTGGCCTTCGTCGAATGCGTGAATGCAGGAAAGAGCCGGCGGCAGGATGCGGTCTCTGAACCTGCTGGCCAATATGGCACAGGGGAGGCCCCTGCTTCTTCTGTGGCGCCGGCGGCACCCCCGCGGCCGGCGGTAGCGCCGCAGCCGGCCGGCCCACCCTCAGTAGCGAGCGTCCGAGAGCGGTGGGACATGTTGCTGGAGGCTGTACAGCGTCGTGACCCTCGCATTGAGGTGATGCTCTCGCTTCGCTCCGACCCAAAGCTCCGCTCCAACGGCAGGGTGCTCGACGTAAAGGGCCAGACCGTCGTGCTGGGGTTCACCTATGGCCTTCATCGCGAGAAGATCCAGTCGGACGAGTGGCGCAGGGTTGTTGAGGATGCACTGTCGGAGGTGATGGGGACGCCGTTGCGGATCCAGTGTGTTGACCCTCAGACCTACCTACCCCCGCCCGAGACACCTGACACAGGGCCGGTGACGCCGGCTGCCCAAGAGGTGGAGCCTATCGAGCACGAGGCAGAGTCAGAGAGCGAGTCTGCTTTGTTGAGCGACTCGGAGATCGAGGAACTCAGGCGTTTTGGGGTTGAGGATCTGAGAGCCGAGATCGTGGAGGTTGAGTGAGGGAGGGAGGTTGAGTGGCAAAGAGGAAGCGGCGGCCGCCGGGCCTGCGGGGCCCTTCGAGCACAGGCGCCCAGGGAATGCTGGCTCAGCTGCAGAAGGTCCAAGAGGAGATGGCTCGGACGCAGGACGCGCTGGCGCAGGAGCGGCTGACCGCAACTGCTGGCGGCGGCGCGATCACCGTAACCATTACCGGCGACCAGCGAATCGAGAGGGTCGTGATCGACCCGGACCTGCTGGACCCCGAAGAGCGAGACATGTTGCAGGAGATGCTGGTTGCCGCCTTTAATCAGGCGCTCGAGCAGGCCAAAGAGCTGGCTGCAACCCGGATGGGTGGGGTGACCAGCGGGCTGGACCTCCCAGGGCTCGATGGCCTGGGGCTCTGATGCCGTTCCACGCCGCCCCTCAGCCGGTCACCCGGCTCATTGAGGAATTGTCCAGGCTGCCCGGCATCGGTCCCAAGACCGCTTCGCGCCTGACCTATCACCTTCTCCGGGCGGCCGACGAACAGGCGCTGGGTCTGGCAGACGCTCTGCGGCAGCTCAGAGAGCGGACCCAGTTCTGCAGGGTCTGTTTCAACATCACCGAGGGGCAGCCTTGTGCGGTGTGCAGCGATCCCGGCCGGGAGCAGGCATTGATCTGTGTGGTTGAGAGCCCACTGGACGTCCTTGCCGTCGAGAAGACGAGGGCCTACAGCGGCCAATACCACGTGCTGCACGGCGCGATTTCGCCCATCGAGGGCGTCGGGCCTGACGACCTCAAGATCGACCGGCTGCTGGACCGCGTGCGGAGCGGAGGGGTACAGGAGGTGATTCTGGCCACCAATCCGACGCTAGAGGGCGAGGCGACCGCCATGTACCTGCAGAAGCAGCTAGCTGGATTCCCGGTCCTGGTCAGCAGGCTTGCGCGGGGTCTCCCCGTCGGCGGCGACCTCGAGTACGCGGACGAGGTAACGCTGGCCCGTGCGCTGGAGGGGCGGTCGCAGATGTAGCCGACCTTAAATCGGAGCGGCCGCCTTCCTATCCCTATTGACAGACTCCGAGCCATCTGATAGAATGATAGTGCCCTGGAAACCGGGGTGGTGAACTCCTGCCTGCAGGAGCATCGGACAGAAGAATAGGGTGACCAGGGGAGAGGCACTGGCCTACCGAGTATGGTGGGTGCCTTTTTCCAGCGGGCTGGAACAGCCGACTAGGCCTTGACAGGCCAGGAAAGGCTGTTATGATTCCGGCCCTGTTGCGCGAAGCACCTTAACAACTGAAAAGTGGTAGGAAATTGTCAAACTTGGGCTCAATGTCAAATAGGCTGCGACGTCGAGTCGTAGTCGACTCTTTACGGAGAGTTTGATCCTGGCTCAGGATGAACGCTGGCGGCGTGCCTAACACATGTAAGTCGAACGGGATCCTTGGATTCGTCTGAGGTGAGAGTGGCGAACGGGTGAGTAACACGTAGGTGACCTGCCCCAGAGAGGGGGATAACTATTGGAAACGATAGCTAATACCCCATACGGTCCTCAGAGTTGGATAGCTGAGGAAGAAAGCTCCGGCGCTCTGGGAGGGGCCTGCGGCCCATCAGCTAGTTGGTAGGGTAAAGGCCTACCAAGGCAGAGACGGGTAGGGGACGTGAGAGCGTGACCCCCCACACTGGCACTGACACACGGGCCAGACTCCTACGGGAGGCAGCAGTGAGGAATCTTGCACAATGGGCGAAAGCCTGATGCAGCAACGCCGCGTGGATGATGAAGGCCTTCGGGTTGTAAAATCCTTTTCTGGAGGAAGAGAAAGGACGGTACTCCAGGAATAAGCGTCGGCTAACTACGTGCCAGCAGCCGCGGTAAAACGTAGGACGCAAGCGTTATCCGGATTTATTGGGCGTAAAGCGCGTGTAGGCGGTGCGGTAAGTCGGACGTGAAAGCTCCCGGCTCAACTGGGAGAGGTCGTTCGATACTGCCGCACTTGAGGACGGTAGAGGAGAGTGGAATTCCGGGTGTAGTGGTGAAATGCGTAGATATCCGGAGGAACACCAGTGGCGAAGGCGGCTCTCTGGGCCGGTCCTGACGCTAAGACGCGAAAGCTAGGGTAGCAAACGGGATTAGAAACCCCGGTAGTCCTAGCCGTAAACGATGGAGACTAGGTGTAGGGAGATTAACCTCTCTGTGCCGTAGCTAACGCGTTAAGTCTCCCGCCTGGGGAGTACGACCGCAAGGTTAAAACTCAAAGGAATTGACGGGAGCCCGCACAAGCAGCGGAGCGTGTGGTTTAATTCGAGGCTACACGAAGAACCTTACCAGGGTTTGACATGTGCGTGGTAGGAAACCGAAAGGGGACCGACCCTTCGGGGAGCGTACACAGGTGTTGCATGGCTGTCGTCAGCTCGTGCCGTGAGGTGTTAGGTTAAGT
>JAUVHW010000361.1 GCA_030593075.1 Ardenticatenales bacterium | reverse complement strand
TGCAGGTAAAGGTGCAGATACTTCGGCCGGTGCTGCCGTTCGTCAATGTCTCCATCCCGCCCGAGTTCCTGCAGATGGCCCCCTACATACTGACTATCATCGTCGTGGCAGGGGTCGTGGGACGGGCCATCCCGCCGGCCGCGGGGGGAAAACCCTACGAGAAGCAGTGAGCCGATCGGCCGAGGCTCCCCGGCACGACCTGGCTGAAATCCCCAACGATCCTGCTCGCCTACGCACCTATCTAGAGTCCCATTTTGGCCGGCCGGAGGCCTCCGCGTTCTCCCCTTGGGAGAGGGTGGAGATGGCGCTCGCTCATCGCGAACCCGACCGGGTGCCCTTTGATTTCTGGGCTGTGCCGGAGGTCTGGGACCAACTCCGCGCGGCGCTGGACGTCGACGACGAGACGGTGCTGCGCCTGCTGGGAGTGGATTGCCGCATGGTGACGGCCCGCTATGTCGGCAGCCAAGCTCGCGAACTGCCAGACGGTACTTACATCTGCCCCTGGGGTACCCATCGCCGCCGGGTAGCCCACGAGTATGGCACCTACGACGAGTATGCCAGCCACCCCCTGGCTGATGCCGAGACCGCGGCCGACGTACTGAACTGGGACTGGCCCAGCCCCGATGACTGGGATGTCTCAGGCGTGCTGGAGCAGTGCGAAAGACTCAATGCCGGCGTCCGTTACCACCTGCGTTACAAAGTTGGCGGTATCTTTGAGTGGTCCTGGGCCCTGCGTGGCTTTGAGCGTTTCCTCCTCGATCTGGTCGAAAAACCTGCGCTGGCCTGCGCCATCATGGACTGCTTTACCGACATCTACATAGAGAACACGGTCCGCGTCATTGGGGCGGCCGCTGGCCTGCTGGACATGGTCTACACGTACGACGACGTGGGCATTCAAGAGGGCTTGCTCATGTCGCCCCGGATGTGGCGCGAATGCATCCTGCCCAGGCACCAAAGGCTGAACGCCGCAATCAGAGGAGCCAACTACCCGGTCAAGATCATGTACCACTCCTGCGGCGCGGTCTTTCCCCTGATCGGCGCCTTTGCAGACGAAATGGGCATCGACGTGCTCAACCCCCTCCAGCCGAGGGCGGCCGGTATGGATATGACCCGAATCAAGGATGAGTTCGGCGGCCGGCTCGCATTCCACGGTGCGGTTGACATTCAGCGCACCCTACCCTATGGCGCTCCGGCCAAAGTGCGGGCAGAGGTGCGGGAGCTGTGCCGAGTGCTGGGGCGTAGCGGAGGGTACGTTTGCGCCTCAGCCCACTACATTCAGGCGGACACGCCGCTGGAGAACATCGTAGCCATGTACACTGCTCCGAGGAACCGGCAGTAGGTCCTGCGGCCGGCGCCGCCACCCCCTTTTTTCGTTTCTGCCATTCTGCCCGCATCAAACCAGAGCGATGGTTGCACGGCACCCCGAGTGGTCAGGCGGGTGCAACTCTGGTAAAATGTCCCCGCTTCTGGATCACAGTAGGAAACTGTCATGGCCGTATGTAACTCCTGTAACAGTCAAATCCCCGATGGTTCCACCATCTGCCCGCATTGCCACGCGACGCAGGCAACGTATATGGTGGGGGAGAGCGAGGTGCTCTCCCCGTTCCAGGCACGAGCGAGCGCGGCTCGAACGGGCAAGAGGCGGCCGTCCACCAGCTCGAGGTCCATCCGCGGGTTGCTGCCTGCCGGACTGCTGAAGGACCGGCGGGTCCTATTCGGCGGCCTGGGCGTGGTCATGGTGGTAGGCATAGTAGCCGTTGTACTGGCGGTGACAAAGGGGCGCAGCTCGCCGGCGTATGTCTCACCCACGCCATCGCCGCCCCCCACGCGTCCAGATTACATGCCCTCGCCTGTCCCCACCCCACCGGCCGAATGGCGGACCTTCCTGGGAGTAGGAGGCAGCTATGCGATAGACATGCCGCCCTACTGGGTGGTGATTGACTTTGCGGACTCGGACTGGGCGCCGACGTTCAGGCGCCAGTCGTTGCGCTTCTCCTGGCTAGAAGACCGGTTCCCCGAGGAGATCCGCCAGCAGGAGGCCCAGGCCCAATCTCTGTGGGCCTTTGATCCTCGCCGCGTGGGCCTGTTCTTCATCCGCTGCTGGCTGGACCCGAACCTGGCGGGTCTGGCAGCCACCGACATACAGACCAGCCGGATGGAAACGCTGTTGGAGATACCGACCAAGCTGGGAGGCCGGGCTCAAGGAGGAGTGCGTGCGGAACTGGTCGAGGTCAACCAGGCCCCGGCCGCCCGTTTCGAGATAGTCGTCCTGCCGTATGCCGATTCGGCCTTTGACCGCCCGCTCAAATACCAATCGTACGCCCTGGCCGACGAGGGGATGGGGTATTGGATTGAGGTCGGTGGCATGGACGCCGAACTGAAGGAAGACGCTGATCTGGTCGAGAAGGTGATCAGCTCGTTTCACACTGCGGGGCCGCTGGGCCAACGAGATGAGTGAGATGCACAGTCGGCAGGCAACCGACTGGACAGACCCTTGGGTCATTCGGGTCATTGCGTCGGCAACCCACACCCGCGACAGAGAGTGATGCTGCACCTGGCCGCAGCTGAGCCGCGGCCAATGTCTGTAGGCCGCTCTATCAGGTCAGCGTTACATCCCCTGGGGTCACGCGCGTGAAGGTGCTCGCCGTCAGCGACCGCGTGCAGGAGCACATCTACAGCCCCGCTGTCCGCACCCGCTTTGCAGATGTCGAACTCGTTATCGGGTGCGGCGACCTGCCTTTCTACTACCTGGAATACATCGTTACGATGTTGAGCGTGCCGGTCGCATATGTGCGCGGCAACCACGATGACCTCCCCCACTATATGAGTGACGGGCGGGTGGTACATCGGGCAGAAGGCTGCCTGGACATTGACGGCCGCGTGGTCCACCAGCTGGGTCTGCTGCTGGTCGGCGTCGAGGGCTCCATGCGCTACCGCCCGGACGGCAAGTGCATGTACACAGACACGGACATCGTCCTCAAACTGGCGGGCATCGTCCCTCAACTACTCTTCAACAAGGTGCGCTACGGCCGTTACCTGGACGTACTCGTCGCCCACGCGCCGCCTTACGGCATACACGACCGCTCTGATTTGGCCCACACCGGTTTCAAGCCATTTCTACCATTCATGCGCCGTTTCCGGCCGCGCTATTTGCTGCACGGGCACGTCCACAGTTACAATCGCCAGGTTCCCACCCACACTCGCTACCAGGACACCTTT
>JAUVHW010000051.1 GCA_030593075.1 Ardenticatenales bacterium | reverse complement strand
GATGGAGAGGATTCTCTCGCCCGACTTGGCAATGCGCTGGTACAGCTCCTTGAATTGAAAGGGGGTCGGGGCGGCCGTCTTGGGAACCTCTCCCAGTTCCTCTATCAGGCGGAAGAACTGGTCGGAATCCAGGTCGACTCCATCCAGGTAAGATTCGTCGCCCAGGTGCAAGTTGATGGGAACGACGTTGATGTCATATCGCGATCTCCACTCAACGGGCATATCGGCCATGCTGTCGGTTACAATGTGCATCGTGGCACCTCCTGGCATCCCTTGACGCTGAGTCCTCTCGCCCTATTATACCCGAGCGCTTGCCATCGGCTAGTTGGGGGGAGGCGGGTCGAGCAGAACCCCTGGCTGCACGGCGGTCGGTTGGCGAAGAAGCCGCTTGGTGGAATGATAGGGAAAGCAGGATCATGATAATCACGCTTTCCTAGGAAGCCAGCACGTTCGTCAATCGACGGGCAGAGCCGCAGTCACTGGCGACCGACACTACTTTGGTTCGTACGGCCGCAGTGGCTTCTCGTGCCAGCTCCACGAGCACCCGGCCGGCCGGGAAGATGTCCTCCTCCTCGGCCTGCACCGTATCGTCTCTGGACCGGCACCCTATCCGCGGCTGGCGGTCGAGGCCGGGCGACCAAGGTGCGGGGCCCTGTGCCCGCGCCTGCAAAGACGCTTCGCGCGCGGCCCCTGCAGCGGGTCACCCGTGAAGGGGCGGGGTGTGGGCAAACCCAATTCTCGGCCGTAGCACGGGCTGCTGCAGTTTGGACAGTTGTGTCTCTCGCATTATAATGCTGCCCGGTGAACCGCCAACCAAAGGAGAGAGACCATGCAAAGACACAATGCCAGTCTCATTCGGCTGTTCGTGCTCGCCGCCGCACTGCTGCTCGTGGCAGCGATGTCCGGCTGCTGCGGGCCCTGCGGGGCACTGGCGCCCCGATTGGGTGGACAGGACGAGGCAGCAGAAGGGGAATCCCCGCCGGCCGAGGGAGAGCAACCCTCCGCCACCTCCACCGAGGCACCGGCCGTAGAGGGCGAAGCGACCGATGAGGCCGAGGCCCAACCAGCAGAAGAGCAACCTGCTCCCGGTGAAGCCAGGTCCGAGTTCGAGGAGCTGGTGACCAGCAGCAACGTCGTCGTCGAGAGCCTAACCACGCCCGACGGCGGCGTCTCTGGCGAAATCATGGCTGTCCGGCTCACCAACCCTGGGGCGGAGGAACTCGAGTTCATCATTCCCTGCGGCTTCATCTTCCTGCCACCGCCCGGCGAGCAGCGCATGATCGTCGTGCAGGAGGAGTCGGTAACCATTGGCCCCGGCCAGACCACCGACGTGACGATGTTCGTCATGTGCATCGATAGCAGTGCCGCGGGCGCCAGTACCGGCGCGACCTACACCATCGGTACCATGGCCTCCGGCGACCTACTGGCATTCATCGAATGTGTCTGCTCGCGCGACCTGCAGACAGGTTTCGATCCCATGAACCCGATGCGCGACTTTAGCCTGCAAATGGCCGTCTGGGCGGTGGCCGATGGCATCAGCCTGGATGAGATGCAAGCCGAGATGGACCAGGCGCAGGGCGCGATGGCCGAGATCTTTGGCCCCGAAGGCTTTGTCTTTGATCCGGAGATGCTGGAGGGCTTGCCCGGCATGGAAGGCATCGACCTCTCAGACCTGGAGGGAATCGAGATTCCACCGGAGGTCATGGAGACTGCCTTCCAGATGTTGGAGCAGGTCCAGGGCGCGGCAGCGGACTGGCTGGCCGAGTGCGGCATCGAACCCGCGAAGTAGCGAGCGGTTAGAGGGAGCGTGAGGGGTCTGCTGCTATCCACAGTTGGGGACGAGGCAGGTCGAGCAGGGCCATCGGCCGCATGAGAGGTAGCTCTCGACCTGCCTCGCCCCCACTACGGCCGGCCACTCGACCGGGCTTCGGCTGGGCGGGCACAGTGGGCGACCGCAGCGGGCCATGCGGCCCGGCCTTCGGCTGGGCTACCAGAAGGGTCGCACCTACCGACGCTTCACAGGGTCGCCCCTACAGAGGCATTGCCAGTGTCGCGCCTACGTGCTCGCATCGGGCTGCATCAGTAGCAGTCAAAAAGAGAATCCGTGACCATCCGTGTCTGTCCGTGTGCGGGAATGCGGGCAGGGGCGCTAGCGTGAAACCTGGACCCGGTCACCCACCTGCGCGTGGAGCCGCCCGGCCGCGCTGCCGTTGACCACGGATATCAGCAGATAGTCGGTGCTGCTGTACAGGGCAATCAGCTCGCCAGCTGATCGCTCGCCAAAGGTCCGCACCAGACCTCGAATCTCAGCGCCACACAGCCGGACGGTCAGGTCAGTTCTCCCTTCAAGATCACTCCGGCGGAAGTTGGTGTACAGGTTCCCGAAATGATCGACGTGAAGCACCTCGCCCGCCAGGTGACCGGCCGCTGATTTCTCCGGCCGGGGCATCGCGATTCTGACCGGCTCATCGATCTCGGTGCCCAGTTCTTCCAGCGGCACGCCGGCCGCCAGGTGCGCGGCGACCGGCGAAAAGATGTCTCGTCCGTGGAATACACTGCTCACCGTGGGGAGCCAGCATTCCGGCTTGTCGGTGTGCACGAACTTGACGGGCTCCTGATTGGCCTCGGCGCGCTCCAGGACCAGGGTCAGCACTCCGTTGTCGGGGGCCACGTAAAAGTGCGGGCCGATGCGCGCGGCCAGCGGCCGGCGATCGGTCCCGACGCCGGGGTCGACGACGACCAGGTGAATGGTGCCGGCCGGAAAGTAGGGCGTCACCCTCTCCAGTAGAAAGGCGGCCTCTCCGATGTTCTGAGGAGCGATCCCGTGGCTGAGGTCGGCGGTTCTGGCATCCGGCGCGATCCCCCAGATCACGCCCTTCATGGCGCCGACGTTGCCATCGCGCAGGCCGAAATCAGTGGTGAGGGTGATGATACTCATACGGGGCACCTGGAAGGGGAGACGGATTCACGCGGCTGTTCACGGCTTTCCTTCTCTCTGCGGTGAGTAACCGGCACGGCCGGACGGTCGGCGAAGCGTCAGGCGAGGATTCGCTCAAAGTAGTCGATGAAAGCCTGGAACTGGCGCTTCTTGTCAAACTGGGACTCGATGAGGGCGCGAGCGTTCCGGGACGCGTCGGCATAGGCATCCAGGTCGTTCCAGAGTCTGACCACCGCGTCGGCCAACTGCCCAAAGTCCCCCGGTTCCACCATGTATCCGGTCTCGCCGTCTATCACCACCTCGGGCACGCCGGCCAGGCGGCTGGAGACGCAGGGCAGCTCCATGGACATGGCCTCCAGCAGGACGTTGGGCAGGCCCTCCTTATAGAGACTGGAGAGGACCAGGATGTCGATCACTTGAAAGATGTAGACAGGCTCCCGGGTAAAAGGGAAAAAGGTGACGTTGGCGGATAGGTCCAGCTCCTTCACCATCTTCTTGAGTTTCGCCTCGTCCGGCCCGTCGCCCACCAGGATCAGGTGGACATCAGGGAAGGTCTCTCGGATGCGGCCGATCGCTTCCAGCAGCACCACCTGGCCTTTGCGCTCCTCGAAGGAGCCTACGTTGCCCAGCACAGGGCTTGCGCCATCGGGAAGAGGATAGCGCCGCGTGGCCTCAGCACGCCGGCCGGCGCTCCGGGCAAAGGTCTCCACATCAGTCCCCTGGTAGATCAGTTCGACCATCTCCCCGGGGATCCGGTAGGTCTCTATGAGGTACTCGCGGGTAAAGTTGGTGATGGCGATGACCTTGGAGCGGATGGAGGGGTCCGGCAGGTAGAACTCGCGCCTGTATTCCGGCACAATGGTCCCGGTTTTGGGGATGAGGACAGTCTGGAGCCCCTTCTCCTTGATGGCCTGGCCCGCGAACATGGAACAGTGGAACCCGTCTCTCGGCGGGTGTACCGTGCAGACAGCGACCTCGCTATCTTTCAGCGCCCCGGCCCAGATATCCATGTGGGCGTCATCCTCTTTCATGACCGCCCGATAGTCGTAGGTGACCAGATTGGCCGGCATCCCGCCGACCTGCTCCGCCACCCAGCCGGACTGGGAGGTGAGGACCGTTACGTCAACGCCGGCGTTGAGAAAGCTCTCGGTGGCCTCGACTACCCATATCTGGGTGCCGCCGTGTAGGTCGGTGTCTTCAATGAAACATACGCGCATGGCAACTTCTCCAAGAACCTGGCGGACACGGATGAACAGCGGGAACCACGGATTCTCCCTGATTTCACTTGGATCACCGGAAGCGGGCCAGAGTCTCCAGGAAGCCCTGGAAGGTGTTCTGCAGTGCCTGCATGCCGTAGCGCCGGCGGACGGCCTCGCGATTGTGCGCCTTCCGCGCCGCCATGCACTCCGGGAAGAAGATGATATCGGTGACCTCTTGCAGCAGCTCGTCGCTGAAATCCCCCTCCGGGAAGAGGGTGTATTGGATGCGAAGGTCCTCCTCCAGGTGCTCGCCCACCACCTGGGCGAACACGCTTTCCGGCCGGTAGCGGCTGCAGATGATGGGCACGTCGGCCGCACTCGACTCGACGATGGGCAGCCCGCGCCCTTCGGTCTCGCTGGGAAAGACCACCAGGTCGGCCAGCTTGTAGATGTCCTGAATGTAGAGCCGCTCCAGGCCGGCGGCCGCCAGCGAGGGATGATCCTCGTGGCCCACCGAGAAGGTCTGGAACAGGCGACGGGCGACGGCGCCGGGGAGGGAGCTGAGGACCTTCCGGTAGGCATTGAGCACCTTCTCCAGGTCGGCCTGGTGCTCTATCGGCGTGGGGCCCGTGATGTGCAGGATGAGAGTTCGATCGGGGTCGGCGTCAAAGGCCTCTCTGAAGGGGGAGTACCGCATCAGGGCGTCGACTAGAGCCCAGTCGCGCTCGATCCGCTTGCGGCCGACGACCCGCGTGGGCTGCAGGAAATAGACGGCCGAGGGCGTGGCGATCTCCAGCGGGAGGCCGGGAGCGGCGCCGCACACCAGGGGGACCTGGTTCTTCATCCAGTCCCCCAGGCTGGCGAGGTGCTCATCCACCGCAATAGCGCGGGCCACGGGACTGCCATCCGAGAGGATGTGGGCCATTGTCTTTCGCCGGGCGAGTTTTCCCTCGGCCGAGCATTCGCCAAAAAAGCCATCATCGACGGCCGTACCCACCTCGGCGACCCGATCCTCAGCAAAGCCGTATTCGGCCACCAGGGTCTCTGACTGGCGCCGGTTGATGTTCACCTGAAGCCAGGAGGCGCCGTTCCAGGGAAGGAGTCTCTGGAAAAGGGCAAAGAAGGGGCCATTCCGGTGATTGCGGAAGAAATGGTCACGCACGCCGGGCGGCTCGCCCGGCTCTCTCTCCGAGCTGGGCTTGCCCCCCTCCCAGAAGAAATCGTGGTTCGAGTTGATCGCACAGATGCCGGTAGCTTCTGTGGTCAGGGCCACAGCCAGCGCCACCGCCAGGTTCCCCGGGTTCGAGTTGACATTCACCGGGATCAAGAGTTCGATCTGGTTCTCGGTGATATGGTCCACGAGCCTCCTGGTGTGGCCCAGGGCTTGCCTCCAAATCTCGGCCGCCATCTCGCTGGAGGCCTGGCTTCCGGCCGGCATGTCCTCGTAGAAGAGCCGAGAGAACCAGCGGCCGCCCTCCCACTTGTCCCAGCCGTTGGCGTTGGGCAGGGTGAGCCGCCGCCAGTGGGGAGCGATGACGGTATCGGCCTTTTCGGTAAAGTCGCCGCCAATGACGTGGATGACGGGCGAGCCCGCGGCGCTGAGGATGTCTTCCAGACACTTTGCATACTTGCATATCTCAATCGAGACGCCGTCGATTCCATAGTCAAAGGTGATAAAGGCAGCCCCCCGGCCAAAGAGCCTCCTGAAATCGCCCCCACCAGCGCTGCTCTGCTTGGCCAACCGGCCGAGCAAGATGCGGTTTATGTCAATCCAGCTCGTGATCCTGGCGCTCTCCAGAGAGCGCACCGCGTCCCGGATTTTCTGTGTGTCTCTCATGTCGCCTACCCCGCTAGAGCTGCGCCTGTTGCCCGGCGGAACGGATTATACGCGGTTTGACGAGTGCTGCAACGAAGATAGGCTCGGCGCCGGGCCTCGGCACAGCTTTGACTTTTTTGGGGGGTTGGCGCTACACTACGGGCTGGCATCTGAGGTGCCCGGTACGCTTCGACGCATGGATCGCCGCCGTCGTTATGGCGGCTTCATAGACTCTATCCGACTCGAACCTTGGTGCCATCGCGATGCCACTCATGATCATGGCTACTAGCCTGCCGGCCGGCCACACCCACCCCGCCGTCAACATCTCCCAACACCAGTGTGCAAACCATCAACAGGATTCCCTTGCCGAGGGCTATTGCTCTGGAGGTGTCTAGCAATGCTGCCAATCCTGGCAACGCTGCCCATACTACTCGTCTTTGTCGCGCTGATGGGGCTCAGAAAGCCCGCGGCAACTGTGGCCCCTCTGGGATGGGCGCTAGCTGCCGTGTTGACCTGGGCGTTCTGGGATACTGACCTAGGTCCTATCGCCGTGGTGAGCATCGCAGGAGTAGTATGGGCAGGGCTGGTCTTCATATAGGGAGTTTTGGGGGCCTTCTTTTTTCTCAACTTTCTCAAGCAGACCAGCCTAATGGACAAAATCACAGCGGCCGTCTCTGTCATCACTGACGATGGAGCAACAAAGACTCTGCTGGTGATGTTCTCTTTTGCGATGTTCCTGGGGGCTGTGGCGCCAGCGGGCTCGAGCTTCGTCATCGCGGGCAGCATGCTGGGAGTCCAGGGAATCCCCCTTCTCGCCATCGCGGCTATGGGTATGTTCGGAAACGCTCCCCAGTCACCCTGTGGGCTGTTGAGGGTGCCCACAGATGCGCTGGCCCATACGACGGGGCTGCCCAAAGGGGCTCTTTCCGTGTCGATAGCGCAGTTGTTCTTCTTCTTCATCGCCATCGCCCCTCTGTGGACCATTCTGTTCCTGGGGAGGGAGAACGGAAAGCGCATGCTCTGGCCCGCCCCGGTAGTGGGAGGGGTCTATGCATTCACTCAGTACCTGACCGTGTATTTGCTGGGGGTCGAACTCGCCAACATCACGGCCGGGCTGGCTGCCATAGGGGCCACTGTAGCCTTGGCCAAGCGCCGGGGCACGCCGGTCTCAGCAGAGGGCTTGCCGCAGGGAGATCTGACCTACCTGGTGCCCTTTGTGGTGCTGATTCTCCTGGTCCTCCTGACCCGCCTGGTCTCCCCTCTGAAGGCTGCCCTGACCACCCAGCCTCTGGCGCTGGAGATATGTTTTCGGGCCGGTGGAGACGTAGTAGAGCAGGTCAAGTTCCGCTACCTGTACGGCGCAGGTTCAATGGCGGTGGGCAGCGTGCTCATCTCCGTCGCCATCCTCAGACTCAACATCTTGATACTGGCACCAGTCTTCAAACAGACGCTATAGCAGGTCCTGCCCATGGCGGTCGCCGTATCTAGTTTCGCTGCCATGGCGAATGTCATGAGGGACTTTGGGATGAACACTGCGATGGCCCAGGGCGTGGCCGACATAGCGGGCCGAAGCTTTCCGCTGGTGAGCCCATTGGTCGGCATGTTAGGCACCTCAATCACCGGCAGCACTGCTGCGTCCAATATCTTCTTTGGAGGTTTCCAGATGGGAGTCGCCCAGAGATTCGGGCTCTCCGGGACAGCGGTTGGGGCCGCCCAGGTCGTTGGCTGCACGGCCGGCGAGATGATATGCCCCTTCAACGCCCTGACGATAAGCTCGGGGTTGGGTCTAAAGGGAGAGGAGGGCCGGCTGATGCGCCGAATGCTACCCAGTGTGGCGCTCTACGCCGTCCTGGCAATGGTGGGGTCCTTTCTGGATATCAGCTACCTGTCCAGGTAGGGACAGGGTCTCCAGACCACGCCAGAGGTCAGGCCCCCAGTCGCTGCCGTATCGCCTCGGCCTGTGCCACCATACCGCGAATGACTTCCGCTACCGGCTTGATCTCGCTCACGATACCGATGCTCTGGCTGCAGGCAACCACGCCGGCGTCCACATCTCCCTCCTCGAACATGCGCTTGGTCTCGGTGCCGGCGACGACCGCCAGAATCCTCGCCAAGCTGGCCTGATCGCCTTCCAGCTCGGCTACCTTGAGCGCGGCCGGGTTCTTCCAGGCACGCAGCGTGTTGTGGAGGGAGCCCAGTATGGGCAGGGTGTCCAGCTCGGTAGCGGCCGCCAGCGCCTCCTTGAGGTTCGGGTGGATGGGGCACTCTTCGGTAAGGAGCAAGCGGGTGCCGATGGTGACCCCCTCTGCGCCCAGGGCCAGCGCTGCCAGGAGCCCCCTGCCATCGGCGATGCCTCCGGCCGCCAGCACAGGCACCTCCAGCGCATCAGCTGCACGGGGCACCAGGGCCATCGTGCTCAGGCCCAGCTCCCCGATGTGACCGCCCCCTTCGGTGCCAAAAAGGGTCACGGCGTCCACGCCGGCTTTTTGCGCGCTCAGAGCGTGCCGCACGCTCACGCATTTGTGCATGGTCTTGACGCCGGCCGTCTTCAGCTGCGAGAGTAGACCCTCCGGCGGTCGGTGTCCGCTGGTCTCGACTACCGGGACTCCTTCCTCCAGAACGACCTCCACGTAGAGTTCGTTGTCAATCGGCCGCAGCGCCGGAAAGAGGCTCAGGTTGACGCCAAAGGGCCTGTCGGTGAGAGCTTTGGTCCGGCGAACGGCCTCGCGGAAATCGTCCTGGGAGGCGTACATAGCGGAGGGCATCGTTCCCAGCGCGCCGGCGTTGGAGATGGCGGCGACGAACTCGGGCCTGGAGATGTGCATCATGCACCCGCCGACAATGGGGAGTTGGGTGCCCAGCAGCTGGGTGACGCGGGTCTTGAACATGGTGAGGTCATCCATTGAACACGCTCCGGTCCATTGCCGAAGCCTGAGTGTGATACCCAAGCGCCTGAGTCATTATCGTGCCTTCACAAAGCAATGTCAAGCGTGCCGCCCGGCACGGTTCGGGCGCGGTCTGCACTCGCGGTTTTCGGCGGCCTACCTGGCGCGGCCGCTGGCACTTGACCGGCGCGCTGAGAAGGGATATGCTAAGGCTCAAAGTAGACCACCCGAAGAGGCCCTGGCGAGACTGCACAACCGAGGCCCGCAGGATAAAACCTCGCTGCTAGGGGATGGCTTGTCCCGGAGGTGAGGGAGGTTACCAATATGCGACGTAGGCGCTCCAGGAGAAGGGACGAGGAGCTAGAGCAATCATCGGCAGGAGTCCGGCCGATGGAGCGGAGTGACACTGAGTCGGAATCGTTCATTCCGCAACCGGCCGGGCCTGCTCACTCGGTGATCCAGCTCCAGCGCGCGCTGGGGAACCGGGCGGTGCAGCAGGTGCTGGAGGAGGCAGGCCTGCAGAGGGCTCGCTTTGGAGAGGATGACGCTGCTGCGCTCAAGCCGGCCTTCATCGAGAACCCCAACGCCAGAGAAGACACGCAGAAGGAATGCCGCGAAATCGCGAAAACAGGGTTGCTGGATTTACTCCGGCAAAAGTCGCGAGCGGAGGGAGGAAAGGAACCGCCCTCGGACAAGGATCTCAAGGCGACGATCGCCGGCTATGAGAAGTACCGCCTCAAAAGACCAGGGGCGGAGTTCGAGTTCACCGACGAGGACGGCGAGCTCACCAAGGGCGAGAAAGAGCCCGAGGAGCTGACCGCCAAGGTAGAGGATGCAGTGGTCAGCAAAGTGCAAGAGGTGAAAGCCTGGCATCTGTTTGGGCTCTCCATCATGGACGCCCAGCGGAGCGCCCTGATTGCGGTGGACAACCGTAAGCCTGGCGCGCGGCGAGTCTACTGGCTGGACCGCACCCAGGGCGGGTTCGAGGAGGTGACCGGCCGGCTGGACCAGCGAATCACGAACCTGACGAGGGAGCTGTGGAGCGCTCAGCCCCCGGACCAGCGACATCGGACGCGGGCCGCTTTCTGGACCTTTGTCGCCCCGGAGAGCTAGTCGGTATGGCAGACGAAAGAGAACTAGCGACGCTGGAAGAACTGGAGCATGGGCTGCGCTTCGGGCATCTGCTGATGTCGGTCAACAGGCACGCGGGCTTTGAAGCAGCCGCCTACGCCCAGGCTCTGGTTCAGCTGCTGCTGGAGAAGGAGATCATCACCCCAGAGGAGTTTGAGGAGAAGGTGGAGGCGCACCGCCAGCACATGTCCGACAGCCCCGAGGTGATGATGAGCAAGGCGCCGGACAAGTACGACAGTGAAGGAGAGGTCATCATTGACTGCGCCTCGCGGGTGGAACTCTGCCTGGCCGCCTGCTGTTCGTTTCGCTTCTACCTCTCCCCGCAGGACCTGAGCGAAAGAATCGTCAAGTGGGATTACGGCAATCCGTATTGGGTGCGCCACAACGATGGGTATTGCGTGCACTGCGACCGCGACAGCTATGCCTGCCAGGTCCACGATAATCGACCGTATACGTGCCGCGCCTACGATTGCCGGCAGGACAAGCGAGTCTGGGTCGATTTCGAGAAGCGGATTCCGAACCCGGACCTGGCCAAAGGCATTATCCCACCGAGCGCGCCAGAGGAGGCCGAGAGCGAGCCGAGCGGACCCTCACCGGCATCAGTGAACGGCAAGGAAGACACGGCCGGGAGGTCACAGCCCGAGCCGACTGCTGGGCGGGCCCGCGACGATGGATAGCGCCACCTGGAAGTGTCGCGTAGACCCTTTGGCTGACGACTGTCACCAACTTGAGCCGATCCCAGTTGTTTTTTCCAGCTACTTGGGATATATTGTATGAGCCTGCCAGGTCGATTCACGAGTCACTCGACCCCCGTTTCCGGCGATCCAAGGACGTCTTCCAGGACAGCTCTCGCCAAGCAGGCGCGATAGGAAACACTTCTCACATCACGCAGACTCAGAGCAGTTGCCCGAGGGGCTGAGCTGGCGAGCGCGCTTCTCGCCGACGGTACAGACTGGCCCCCGGATACCTGCGCGTTCCATGGTATACAGTGCAAGGTGATGCAGACCACAACCGACGCGCCCACTGAGACCAACCTCAGCCTGGAACATCTGCTGGCCGAGTTAGCACGGATCGACCTGCTGATCCGCCGGGAGGTCAGCCGCTGGCAGGTGGCGGGCCAGGACTCGGCCGACACCTTCCGAGGGCTGTACGTATCCGACGGCGAGGCTGAGGCGCTGCTGGCGCGGCCTTTTGGCGCCAGCTGGGGAGACACGGCAAGCCCGGGACCAGAAGATGAGAAGGCCTTTTCCTCCTCGTACGAGCGGGCCGCACGCCGGGCCCAGGAATTGGCGGAGGCGGCCCAGAGCCGGGGCCAGACACCACGGCTGGTGCATCTGGCCAACGCCTTTGGCCTGGACGGCTTTGAACTGGACACTCTCCTGATCTGCCTGGCGCCAACCCTGGATCTGCGCTACGAACAGCTCTACGGGTATCTGCAAGACGACGTCACCCGCAGGCGGCCGATGGTGAACCTGGTGCTCAACATGCTGTGCGAGCCTGGGTCCGAGCGCCTGTCGAAGCTCTCGCGTTTTGCCGATGATGCCCCGCTCTTCCGCTTTCAACTCCTGCAGCGCGCGCCCAGGTCGGGACCCGACCGCCGGCCGCTGCTGGGCCAGATGCTGGTGCCAGATCAGGCCATCGTGGGCTGGTTACTGGGCAAGTACCAGCCCCACGCCGACCTCGGCCCCCATGCCGCCCTCCTGCGGCCGCAAGAGAGCGAGGCCGGCGCGCTGCTGGCGGCCGACGTGCTTCCCAGCCTGGAGCGCGCGGCCGCCGGACGACCGGTCATAGTCTTTTGCGGGCCAGACCAAGCTGGGCAGCTGGCAGCCGCCAAGGTGCTGGCGGCGCGAGCGGGTCGCTCCCTGCTGACAGTCAATCTGGCGGCCGTGACGGACGAAAGCGTGTCGCCATCGCGAGCGCTTGGCCTGGCGCTGCGCGACGCCCGCCTGACCGGCGCGCTGCCCTACCTGACGGGTTGGGACACCTGCCTCACGGCCGGGGGGAGCGGCTCGCCACCCCCAGGCCTGATGACCGAGCTGTGCGCCTACCCCGACCTGGCCATCGTCGCCGGGCAGGAGTCCTGGCAGCCAAGGGGGATGGACCGGGACCGTACCCTGGTCTGGCTAGAGTTCCCAATCCCCGCCTATCCTCAGCGGCGCGCTCTGTGGACCCACTTCTTGGAGACCGAGACCAAAACGGAAGAAGAGCTGGACGTGACTGCACTGGCAGGGCAGTTTCTGCTAACCACAGGCATGATTCGCGACGCGGTAGCATCGGCCAGGGACATGGCGGGACAGCGCGGCGGCCCGCTCGCCACGCAGGACCTCTTTGCGGCCGCCCGCATCCATTCCAATCCCCGGTTGGCGGGCCTGGCGCGCAAGATAGTCCCGCGCTACGACTGGGGGGACATTGTGCTGCCCGCCGACCAGTTGGCTCTGCTGGGCGAGATCGTCGCCACTGTGCGCAGCCGCTCGCTGGTGCTGGAAGAGTGGGGCGTGGGGAAAAAGCTGGCCTCTAGCAAGGCAGTGACGCTGCTCTTTGCCGGCGAGCCGGGCACCGGCAAGACCATGGCGGCCGAGATCGTAGCGGCCGAGCTGGGCCTGGACCTATTCAAGATCGATCTCTCCACCGTGGTCAGCAAGTACATCGGGGAGACGGAGAAGAACCTGGAGAAGATCTTTAACGAGGCCCAGAGCAGCAACGCCATTCTGTTCTTCGACGAGGCGGATGCTATCTTTGGCAAGCGCTCGGAAGTGAAAGACGCCCACGACCGCTACGCCAACATCGAAATCAGCTACCTCTTGCAGCGTATGGAGATCTATGACGGGGTGACCATCCTGGCGACCAACCTGCGGGCCAACCTGGACGAAGCGTTCACCCGCAGGATCCAGTTCGCGGTAGATTTCCCCTTCCCCGAGGAGGAGGACCGGCTGCGCATCTGGCACACGCTCTTTCCGCCGGGCGTGCCGCGGGACCTGCAACTCGATTTTGGCCTGCTGGCGCAGCGCTTCAAGCTGGCGGGCGGTAGCATCCGTAACATCATCGTCAGCGCCGCCTATCTGGCGGCGAGCGATGGATGCCAGGTGACAATGCAGCACCTGCTGCACGCGACGAGGCGAGAACTGCAAAAGATGGGCCGGCTGGTGCGGGAGGAGCAGCTGCGCCTTCTGGGCACAGGTGATGAGACAGTGCCGCTAGAATCGGACCACTGATGCCTGGAATCTGACCATGGCGACACAGACTCAAACCACGGAAGCCAAATCCGGAGTCAGGAGCAAGCCCAAGGTCGAGCCGGCCGTCGTCGTTGAACAGCGGCCCGACGAACTGGCGGGGCTAGCGCTGGTGGCCGGCGGCCCGGTCGCGGCCGGCGGGCCCGACACCATTGACGCCCAGGCTGCACTCCTGGGCGACAGGCGATTCCAGACCGCGCAGCGGCAGGCCTTGGCGGCTCACATTGGGCGGGTGCAGGGCAACCGGCATCTGCAGAGGGTGGTAGCCTCTATTCAAGGCAGGGGGAAGGCAGCGCCCTACCGATTGAGTGCATCCAGGGCGTCGACTGGCTCGGTTGGCGGGGCCCTGATGAATAGAGACAGCAACGCTCAACTGGCGTCGGCAGCCACCCAAACGCGGCATGACGTAGTACAGCGGGACAATGAGCGCGAAGTGGCTCTGGGCTTCGAGACCCAGGGCAACAAGGTCACGGTCAGTCTGGAGGGTGACTTCCCCGTAGGGCCGCCCATCAAGCTGAAGTATATCACCGCCAAAGTCTTCTGCAAGTTCGGCGGCAAATTCGAGGTCGAGCTTCCCGACGGTCCCGAGCCACAGCCGGGAGAGAATCCCCCACCCACCAAGGAAGCGAAGATAGGCCAGGGTGCAGCTAGGGAAGTTGCATACAAGTATGCTCTCCGAGCCTGGGACAAAAAGAAAGATGGTCTTGCCAACGATAGCCTTGAGTCGATAGACATTGTGCCGTCGCTGGGCGCCAAGGGTGGGTCCGAGAGCGAGTCGGGTTTCGGTATCGCGGTGGTGGTCAAATTCGGCGGGTGCGCGGAAGCCAGTGGCAAATTGACCATAGTCAAACTCACAGAGCCCAAGGATACCGGTGGGATCCCTCTCCCCTTTGATGTGCAGGGGCCATCTCTCGAGGGGGAGGGCAAGCTTGAGATACCTGCCGCGAAGGATGTACCAGTTGACAAGTACAAGCTCACCGGCAGCGGTATCTTCGGCTTGAAGGTCGTTGCCGTGCCCAACAAAGGGGAAATCCTGCTCTATGCCATGAAGAAACTCGCCCCACGGATTCTGCTGCGGTTCGGCTTGACTGCCTTCCAAGCAGCCCGCAACATCATGTCCAGTGGGCCAGCCATGATTGCCTTCTTGGGTGCCTATATCACGATCAAGGCGACGTTGGCGACACTGGAAGAAGGTGCGGAGGAGAGACGCGTCGTAAGGGAAGCCGAGGCAGCCTGCGATGGTTTCTATACTGGCTTTATGACCGGCCTGGGCGTACCGATGTTCGACGGGCTACCGCACTGGCATGCCTACGGCCTCAATCAGGCCTCGGCTGCCCTGCGGGTTCAAGTAGCCAAGATCCAATCCCACCCTCTCTTTGCCTGGGCCAAGTTCACGGCGGCGGAACTGCTGACAGCTATGCGACAGGGGATTGCGGCCAATCCGAAACCATTCAAGGAGCTGGCCGAAAGCAACCAATGGAAGATCAAGTCACTTTACATCAAGCGATGGCGGGACAGCCTGACGGGGTTTCAGAGGTTTTTCACCAAGACCGAGTCCGCCGAAGAGAGAATCAAGGTCGGTCTGGGGTTCAAAATGCACGAAGAACTGCCCGAGCCCATCGATCCACCACCTGCTCCACCAGTCGAGCCAGTGCCCTCTGGTGGATAGCTGCGAGGTCGCACTGGGCGCAGACCGGTCCGTGGCGAGGTATCGTCAACCGGCAAGTGCCGCCCGGCACATCGAGCGGCGCGTGATCGACATCAGGTGGACGAGATAACGTAGCCGGATCCAACGATGGCGAAACGAGACAGAGCTGTTAAGCACAAACCTGAGAAGAAAAGGCAGCCCCAGCCGGAGCCGGCCGCCGTTGAAGAGCTGGAGGAAGAACTGACCAGCGTGACTGCACTGCCGGCCGGGCCGGCCGTTGCTTCTGGAGGCACCATAGAGGCCCAGGCGGCGCGATTGGGCGACGCGAGGCTGCCCTCCGCCCAGCGGCAAGCCCTTGCGGCCCAGATTGGGCGGACGCAGGGCAATCGATACTTGCAGAGAGTGGTGACAGCCGCCAAGGACGATCAGAGCCAGGCTGTCACTCGGCAGTTGAACGCCGTCCTGTCCTCGGTGGGCGCAGGCCCCTGGGTCGCTCAGCGCGCTGGCGGAGCGGCTGCCGCCCCCAAAGGGGACCCATTTGCACCGGCATTGCCCGGAACGTCACGCCATCCGACGGTAAAGCGGGGATCGAAGGGACCGGCCGTCAAGGAGCTGCAACAGAAGCTAAACGCGGCCGGCGCCAAGCCCCGCTTGGCAGTGGACGGCGTTTTCGGCCGTCGGACGCACGCAGCCGCGGCCGCATTCCAGCGGCGGCACGCACTGAAGGACACCGGCATCGCCGGGCCCAGCACATGGGCCAAGATGGACAAGTTGGGACTCGCCAGCACGGTAGGGCGGGTCGAGAAGAAGTGGGAAGAACGGGTAGGGGGGCAGACCTACGGGATGACCTCCCGCTACACGTGGCGTATCAAGAAGAAGGAGATCCGCATCACCGTCAGGCTCCAGTTCACCGGGCACGGCGGGTCGAAGAGAGCGACAGGGATTCCGCTCATGTTCGCTGCCATCCGTCACTACTGGAACCGTTTCAACGCGGTCAATACTGACACGGGCGAGACCCTGCGCATCGTCTTCGACCCCCAGTCGGTCGGCAGCGGGGGCGATAACGTGGTGAAGCTCATAGACGCCGCGGGCCGCTCGGACGCCAGCAACTGGTACCTCCAAGACCCTGATCTACCCAAGACGGCTGCCCATGAGTTCGGCCATATGGTTGGGCTGGAGGACGAGTATCAGCGGAGTCATCGGGACTATAAGAGGCTGACCGGAGAAGAGCCAGGTAAACGCAAGGCGAAGAAGGAGGCCAGCCCAGGCTTTGTGTCGTGGCTCATGCACATAGTATTGGGCATGAAGGACTGGCGTGATCGTGTGGTCTATGCTCGGAAGATCATCAAGAAGTACGGTCTTGCCCAAGGTGACTATGCTCAAGCGGTTGCAGCGGCCTACAAGAAAAAGTACGGCGTCAAAATCGTGGACGACATCGTGGCTCGCATTCCAGACAAATACGAGTGGGGAATTGTTGACCCCTTCACCTACTCAAGCCCTTCTCTAATGGGTATGGGCACGGATCACGCCCATCCAGTTGCGCCTCGCCACGTCAGGGAATTTGTGGGCTATGTAGCGGCAGCAAAGGGAGGAAAATGGAAAGCGGAACTCATACCATAGTTCGCTACTCCCGCAGTGGCGGGCGCACGCCGCCACGGGATCGCGAACGGCTGGAAATCAGTCCTGATGGTACGTTTGCCATGTGGCGGTCAATAGGGTCGGCGTCACATCCGCCGTCACCAATTGGTCGCTTTGCCGGCGCGCTCGACCCAGCCCTGGTGGCTCAGCTTAGGCGAGAGGTGGCGGCGGCTGCTCAAGCTGGAGATCTCAATGTCACGCCTCCTCCCGACGCAGCGATTGAGACGATTGAGGTCGGGGACGTTCGTGCTAGACTGGGTATACATGAGGAGCCGGCCGGGCCGTGGGGCGCGCTCACGCAGCGGCTACGACAACTGCTCAGGGACCTAGCTGACTATCCGCAGGCAGCAATCGCTCTGGAGGTGATTCTGGGAGGTCAGGGGGCGCGCCTGGTCCACCGGGGTGAAGAACCGTTTCATATTGACCTTCGCTTTCTCACCACAAGGGCCGTACTATGGCACGGTTTCAGCGTGGAGGGTGACTGGCGCCCATCGGAGGGATTGGGCAGTGCCGGCGGCGATTTGATGGCCGACCTGGCCTGGTCCCCCGACCTTCCAGTCGATTACGGCCTTGACGTTGCTGAAGGAGAAGAGCTGGTGGCCGGTCCCGGCTGGTCACTCGACCTTCCCTTCGACCACGGCTTTGATATTACGCAAGAATGCGAAGTCGTAGCCTACGTAACCTTCGAGGTGCATGACGGGGAAGAGCCGATAACCGTCTCCCTCCAGTCGCCTCGGGCAGGTGACATATGAGGCTACCGCTATCGCTGGCGGGCCATCAAGATGAACGCATACCGCAGGCCTGTGAACCAGATGCCGGCAGCGACATTCATCGGGGCCGGCGAGACCTTTCGCTGGGATAGCCTGGCGAACCGGACGGCCCGCACGAGTGAGACCGGCCAGGCGGCCCAACGATTCTGTGCCCAGACGACCCAGCACGAGCGAACATAGGGCGGACCGCCTCACCAGTCCCAGACAACTGGGGTTGGACCCAGGTTCGCAGCGTGGCCGGCGCGAGGAACAGAGCCGTAAAACCTAGATTGCCGCACCGGCGAGAATGCAAGCAGCAGTGCTGAGCATGTGGAAATCCATGCGGGTCCACCGCAACTGTACTCAGGCTGAAGTGCCGATGCCACGAGGGAGGGCAGTTCTCGTGACCGAGAACCGGGACGCCGCCTGTGGGCTGCACGTGGGGATGGCGGGTGGCACCGGACCGCGGGCGATGCGCGGTCGCTGGACGGAATGACATAGGAATGCGCCAACGTGGCGAAACGAGACAGAGCTGTCAGGGCTAAACCTGAGAAGAAGAGGCGGCCCAGCGCCAAGCCGGCCGCCGTTGAGGAGCTGGAGGAAGAACTGACCGGCGAGACTGCGCTGCCGGCCGGCCCGGCCATTGCTGGCGGCCCCATCCAGGCCCAGGCGGCTCAGGCCTTTCGGCGGGCCAGAACCGCGCCCGGCACTGCCCTTCGAGGAGCCGACATCCTGGCCCTGCAATCGATTGCCGGCAATCGAGCAGTACAGCGCATGCTGGCAGAGAGAAAGGAGCAGCGGGCCGGCCGCGCCGGCGTACTGCGAGGCGGCATGCAGGCCAATGACCCCAGCACGCGGGGGCTTGGATTCGGGCTGGAGGAAGAAAAGACCCCTACCCTTGTCTCAGGGGATGGATCTGGACAAGCTCGAAAGACGAGGCGTGCCACATTGCCGCCCCCGGTTCTGGCGAAGGTGCCTGCGAGTTCGCCCCAGTTAGCGGCTGGTGCAGTACTTCGAATAAGTAGAGCACCAAAGACCTGGCTGCAGCTGCGGCGTTCGAGACCCAGGAGGTTGACCCGGCGCCGCGCGAATCGAATGTTCAGGGCAATGCTGC
>JAUVHW010000031.1 GCA_030593075.1 Ardenticatenales bacterium | reverse complement strand
GGTTCCACCCTCCGAATCCCTCGGTCAGCGGTTGGCAGGGTACCGCAGCGCCGGCCGGGCAACCTGATCCCCGACTCACCAGCTGGAGCCAGACCCGAGACGAACTGCGCCCAGCAAGACCCACGAACAAGGAGACAGCTATGCGCTTTGGCATCATGACCGTGCAGATGAACGCCCTGGTCCCTCCGGGGATTCCCTCCGAAGGAATCCTTGGACACGTCGCAAGCTTCGACCACGCCGAGTTGGTACGCGACCTGGCGGCAAGAGAGTTTGACCCCATCGAGCTGGGCGGCGACCTGGTGCTGTTCATGCCGCACACCTTTGCAGCTCCCACCATCGAGAAACTAGCGGCGTTCAGGGAGGAGACCGGAGTAACCTATACAGTTCACCTGCCCCTGTGGTCGGTGGAGACCTCAACGCCTCTGGCCCCGGTGCGACAAGGGGCGGTCCAGGCCCTGGTGGACAACATCGAGGCCACCAGAATCCTGGAACCCGAGGTGTACGTGCTGCACGCCACCGGCGCGCTGGCGGCCGAGTTCTACCGCCGGCCCCTGCCCCGCCCGGCCAAGGCCTTTCTGCTGCGGCTGTTTCAGAACTGCGCCCGCGAGAGCCTGGAGGCCGTTCTGGCCCAGACCGGCATTCCCAGCCGCAGGCTGGCCATTGAGACCATCGAGTTCCCGCTCGACCTCACGCTGGAACTGGCCGAGGAGTTGGACCTATCTGTGTGCCTCGACATCGGTCACGTACTGGTGGGTTTTTCGGGGCCGGTGGATCTCTTTGATGCGCTCGAACGGTGCCTGCCGCGCCTGGTCGAGATCCACCTGCACGATGCTCCGCAGCAAGGCCCAGAAGGCGAGGCCGGCTATGGGAAAGACCACCAGGCTCTGGGGCAAGGCGACCTGGACGTGGCTCATCTGCTGGACCGGCTGACGGAGGCGGGCTTCAGCGGGCCGCTGATCTTCGAGCTGACCGTGGAGGAAGCCCTGGCCTCGCTGGAGGTGATCCGCTCTCTCCGCCCAGATATACTCTCATGAGCGCCTAGTCACCGAGAAGACCCTATGAAGCAAGAGATGAGCTGGTACGACCACATTACCATCAACCTCTGCTGGCTCGGCCTGAACGTCGCCTCGGGGGTCATCACGCCGGTCTTGCTGCCCTACCTGGTAGTTCTTTTCGTACCGCCGGAGTTCAAGAACACCTACCTGGCCAACGTGCGGGTAGTGGGCTTGGCGGCGGCCATGATGGTCCAGCCCATGGCCGGCATGGTGAGCGACCGTTCCACGCTACGCTGGGGCCGGAGGCGCCCCTACATCTTGGGCGGAACCATGCTGGACCTGCTCTTCTTGCTGCTCGTCGCCTCCTCCACGCTCTTTGTGGGTTCAGAGTTCGATGGTTTCTTCCAGGACACGTTCAGCATAAACACGGCCTACGCTGTGCTCATCGCGGGCGTCGTGCTGCTGCAGGTCTCCTCCAACGTCGCGCAGGGGGCGCTGCAAGGGCTGATCCCCGATCTGGTGCCGGAGGACCAGCGCGGCCGTTCCTCGGGGTTCAAGGCGGTGATGGAGCTTCTGCCTGTCTTTGTGGTCCTTTTCATCGGCCCACTAGTGGATGCGGGCAGAGTCTGGCTGACGGTAGGCATCGCCTCGGCGGCCCTGCTAGTCACCATGTCGATCACGGTGGCGTTCGCCCACGAAGAGCCTCTGAGGGAGAAACCCACGGGCGGCATTGGCGAGCGGGTTCTGCGCCTGGCCGCGCTTACCATCATCTTTGTGGCGGTTACCCGAGCTGCAGTCTGGATGGTTCAAGCCAGCGGAACAGTGTCAGGCCGGCTGGATACGGCCGTGGGCCTGCAGGCGGCCGTCGTGGGCCTGGCTGGGCTCCTGGGCATGGCGGGTTCCATCTTTGTGGGGGTCTACTTGAGCGCGTGGATTGGGATTGGACGGGAGGCTCACCAGCAAACATCCTTTATCTGGTGGGTGATCAACCGGCTTCTCTTTCTAGCTGCGGTGGGGTCCATCCAGGGGTTTGCGCTCTATTACTTGAGCGACGTACACCACATTCCGGACCCGGCCGCGATGACCACCAAGCTTCTAGCGGTAGTGGGTCTTTTCCTGCTCCCGTCAGCGCTGCTCGGCGGCTACCTGGCCGACCGAGTCGGCCGCAAGCGCCTGGTTGCCTACTCGGGTCTTATTGCCGGCGGCGGCACGCTGCTCCTGCTCTTCGCCGGCAGCGTCCCGCTGGTCCTGATCAGCGGCTGCATCGTCGGCATTGGCACAGGCACCTTCATGGCCACAAACTGGGCCCTGGGCACCGACCTGGCTCCGCCGCAGGAAGCCGGCCGTTACCTGGGAATCTCCAACCTGGCAGGCGCGGGCGCCGGAATCGTCGGGGCCGGAATCGGCGGGCCGATGGCAGATTCTCTCAACGCTCTGCGGCCGGGTTTGGGGTACGTGGTCATCTTTGCGGTGTACGGGGCGCTCTTCTTTCTCTCAACGGCCACGCTGACGCTGGTCAGGGTGCGGCCGGCGGCTCAATCCGCCTGGTGAGATAACGCTTGAACGCGGCCGCAGAAGCCGCTATACTTGGGCACCGCGCGGCGCCGCCTCGAGCGTTGCCCATCTGGCGACAGGGCTCCCGGCTGGCGGACCTCTTTCGGCGCTAAACAGATTGCGTGGAGCGCGACTTTGGCATGGAAGACCTCACCGGCAAGCAGTTCGGTCCTTACGACATCGTTGCCCCGATCAGCGAGGGCGGGATGGCGGCCGTCTACAAGGCGTACCAGGCCAGCATGGACCGCCACGTCGCACTCAAGATACTCCTGCCTCACATGGCGCGAGACCCCGACTTTCTGCGGCGGTTCAGGCGCGAGGCCAAGGTGTGGGCCAAACTCCAGCATCCCCACATCCTCCCGGTCTTTGACTTTGGCACGGCCGACGCCTATGCATACATTGTCATGCCCCTCGTCGAAACCGGCACTCTGGCCGACCTCCTGGACGGAGAACCGCTGCCGCTCTCCCAGATCTGTCGCGTCATCAGCCAGGTAGGGGATGCACTCGACCATGCTCACTCGCTGGGTGTGATCCATCGCGACATCAAGCCGAGCAATGTTCTGGTTGACCACGGTGGGAATTGCCTGCTGACCGACTTTGGAGTTGCCAAGATTGCGGGAGGGAGCGCGGCCGCCACCCAGACCGGCGCCATCGTTGGCACGCCCGCTTACATGTCACCCGAGCAGATCCGGTCAGAGGAGCTGGACGGCCGGAGCGACCTCTATTCGCTGGGCGTCGTGCTCTATCAGATGGCTACCGGCCGGGTTCCCTACCAGGCGGATGCGCCGTCATCTGTCTTCATCAAGCATCTCACCGAGCCGCTGCCCCCGCCGCGAATTCACAACCCGAACCTACCTGCAGGCGTAGAGAAGGTCATTACGCGATCGCTGTCCAAGGAGCGGGAGGGCCGATGCCCGACGGCCGGCGAGATGGCGGCCGCGCTCGCGGAGGCGGTCGCCAACCAGATGGCTGGTGCAGCCGGTTCTGATGTGCTCCGCGCACCTGCCGTGCGACCCGCCCTGTGGCGCCTGCTCCACCTCAGGATAGCGTCACTGCTGAGGAGAAGACGCCGGCTGCCAATGCCAGCCTGGGCATTAGCGCTGATTGGAATCGCCGGGGTGGGGGTGATAGCGGTGGCCTCGGGCGTAATCCCTGGTGGTCAGGTGCCCGCAACGCAACCACCCCCCACGACCCGGCCCGCGGTCACCACGACCCCAGTGCCAGCCAACACCCAAGTTCCACCGACCCCCTCACCGACCTACACTCCCGTGCCGCCGACCCCTCGGCCAACGACTACGCCGACCCAGGCGGCCGGCGGTGGGCCCGCTCATTCACCATCGGGTCACATTGTCTTTACCTGTTTCATCGACGGCAACGACGAGATCTGCTCCATGGACGCCGATGGAAACGGTGAACAGCGGCTGACCGATAACGCGGCCACCGACTGGTACGCTTCATATTCAGCAGACGGCAGTCAGATTGTCTTCTCTTCGCGGCGGCGCGGCAGCTTTGAGTTCTACTTGATGGAGGCCGACGGAAGCAACCAGCGACCGCTGGGCGCGGAACTGGGCGATGTCTTTGCCTCGTCGTTGTCGCCAGACGGCCGCCACATCGCCTTTACATCGGCTCGCGACGGCAACCAGGATATCTGGGTGGCGAACTCGGACGGGAGCGGACCGCGGCGCCTGACAAACCCGAACCGCAGTGATATTGATCCCGTCTGGTCTCCCGACGGAACACAGATTGCTTTCTGCTCTGACCGGTCGGGACGGAATGCACACTATATCATGAACTCCGATGGCTCCGATGTCCGCGCGCTCGTGACAGGTCTGAGACACATTGGCGGGCGCAGCGACTGGTCTCCCGACGGCCGTTGGTTGGCCTTCTACACCGGGCCAGGCGAGTACCGCGACATCTATCTGGTGGCAACCGACGGATCGGAGGTTCGTCGCCTGACAGAGGGAGGCAACAACGTGGCTCCCTCCTTCTCGCCTGACGGAGAGTGGATCGCGTTCATGTCAACCCGCGATGGTGATTCAGAGATCTTTGTCATGCGCGTCGATGGCACGGACGTTACCCAACTCACCGAGAACGGGCGCGCTGATTGGCAGCCGCGATGGGGACCGTAGAGGGGGACACGCACCGCAGGAGGCCAGCCCGTAGCTGAGCATATCCAACCTGGCGGGCGAGGCCGCGGGCATCGTTGGAGCCGAGATCGGCGGACCGATGGCTGATTCGCTCAACGCTCTGCGGCCAGGTCTGCGGTACCTGGTCATCTTGAGGGTGCACGGGGCGCTCTTCTTCCTTTCCACAGCCACCCTGACGCTGGTCAGGGTGAGAACGGTACCTGAATCCTCCGGGTGAAACAACGCTTGAACACGGCCGCAAAAGCCGCTATACTTGGGCGGCGCGCGGCGCCGCCTCGAGCATTGCCCATCTGGCGACAGGGCTCCCGGCTGGCGGACCTCTTTCGGCGCTAAACAGATCGCGCAGAGCGCAACATTGGTGTGGAAGACCTCACTGGCAAGCAGTTCGGCCCTTACGACATCGTTGCCCCGATCAGCGAGGGCGGGATGTCGGCTATCTACAAGGCGTACCAGGCCAGCATGGACCGCCATGTCGCGCTCAAGATACTGCCGCCCTACATGGCCCGAGACCCCGACTTTTTGCGGCGGTTCAGGCGCGAGGCCAAGGTGTGGGCCAAACTCCAGCATCCCCACATTCTCCCGATCTTTGATTTTGGCACGGCCGACGCCTACCCATACATTGTCATGCCCCTCGTCGAGACCGGGGCCCTGGTCGACCTCATGGACGGAGAACCGCTGCCACTTGGTCAGATCTGTCGCGTCATCAGCCAGGTAGGGGATGCACTCGACTATGCACACTCATTGGGTGTGATCCATCGCGACATCAAACCAAGCAATATCCTGGTTGACCATGGCGGCAATTGCCTGTTGAGCGACTTTGGGGTGGCCAAGATTATGGGAGGGAGCGCGCCCGCCACGCAGACGGCCGCCCTCGTTGGCACGCCTGCTTACATGTCACCTGAGCAGATCCGGGCGGAGGAACTGGACGGCCGGAGCGACCTCTATTCGCTAGGCGTTGTGCTATATCGGATGGCAACCGGCCGGGTTCCCTACCAGGCAGGTGCGCCGTCCGCTGTTTTTATCAAACATCTCACCAACCCGCTGCCGCCACCGCGAAGTCACAACCCGAACCTGCCTAAAGGCGTAGAGAAGGTCATCAAGCGGTCGCTGTCCAAGGAGCGGGAACGCCGCTACCCGACGGCCGGCGAGATGGCGGCCGCGCTGGCAAAGGCGGTCGCCCGCCAGATGGCAGATGCAGCCGCTTCTGGCATGCTCCGCGTACCGGGGGCGCGGACTGCCCTGTGGCGCCTGCTCCGCTTCAGGGTAGTGTCACGGCTAAGGACAGCCCGCCAGCTGCCGATGTGGGCCCGGGCGGTAGCGCTGATTGGAGTCGCCGTAGTGGCAGTGATAGCGGTGGCCTCGGGCGTGATTCATGGAATTGAGGCCCCGGCCGCGCAACCGCCCCTCACGGCCAGAGCAGCGGCCACCACCACCCCACGGGCAGCCGCCACCGGGGATCAACCGACCCCATCGGCAGACAGCACTCCGGTGACGATGATCGGTCGGGCAGCTGATTCGTCAGCCCGAGCAGCCGGTGGGCAGGCTCGATCACCGTCGGGTCACATTGTCTTTACCTGTTTCATCGACGGCAACGACGAGATCTGCTCCATCGGCGCCGATGGAAACGGTGAACAGCGGCTGACCGAAAACGCGGCCACCGACTGGTACGCTTCATATTCAGCAGACGGCAGTCAGATCATCTTCTCTTCGCAGCGGCGCGGCAGCTTTGAGTTTTTTTTTATGGAGGCCGACGGAAGCAACCAGCGACCGCTGGGCGCGGACCTGGGTGATGTCTTTGCCTCGTCACTGTCGCCAGACGGCCGCCACATTGCTTTCACATCGGCCCACGACGGCGAACAAAACATCTGGGTGGCGGACTCGGATGGAGGCATACCGCGGCGCCTGACAAACCCGGGCCACAGTGATATCGACCCCGTCTGGTCTCCCGACGGAACCCGAATTGCGTTCTATTCTGACCGGTCGGGACGGAATGCACACTATATCATGAACTCCGATGGCTCCGATGTCCGCGCGCTTGCCACGGGGCTGAGGTACATCGGCGGGCGGAGCGACTGGTCTCCCGACGGCCGTTGGTTGGCCTTTTGCGCCGGGCCGGGCGAGGACCGCGACATCTATCTGGTGGCAACCGACGGAACGGAGGTTCAGCGCCTGACAAAGGGCGGAAACAACGTGTCTCCCTCTTTCTCGCCTGACGGAGACTGGATCGCGTTCATGTCAACCCGCGATGGCGATTCAGAGATCTTTGTCATGCGCGTTGATGGCACGGACGTCATCCAGCTCACCGACAACGAGCGCCCCGATTGGCAGCCGCGATGGGGACCATAGAGGGGGACAGGCAGGGAAAGTTGCCAGCGGCGTTTCAGTAGGCGGATCAAGCCAGCGGCACAAGCTATAGACCGCAGATCGGCCGTCGCGGCGCCGCCACGGCGGCCGCTTCCTCGGACGAGACCTCCGGGCTACACCGTACACTCTTCAGAAACCTGCGCCTCAGTGCAGGCGCTCCGCATAGCTCCTTTAGCAGATCGGTGCGGCTCCGCAACGAGCCAGGCTCCACTCTGCGAGGTTGCACTCCTCTCCACGCCGCCCGAAGGCTGCTGAGCAGCCCCGGCCGGCTCAGTCAAGACGTACGGCCGGCCAGTGAATCTGGTCTGGCGGACGTACCAGTACCTCCACCGGAAAGCCTCCAACTGGTGATCCCCTAGTACCAGGGTACTGTTGACAGGAGCCAGTGAGCCGGTTTATACTTGCACTGGTATACGTGGCATACCAGTTGGGCAACGTCAGGAATCGAGCATGGATCTCACGCCTATTGAACGGAACACCCTGGCTCACTCGGTGGCCGCTCGTCTCACGGAGCTGATCGCCAATGGCACTCTCCAGCCCGGCCGGCGAGTGCCCTCTGAGCGCAACCTGGCCAACCAACTGGGAGTCAGCCGCTCGACAGTGCGCGAGGCGCTGGGTATGTTGGCAGCCATGGACCTGGTCGAGACGCAGGCTGCCCGCGGGACTTTTGTCAAGGAGATCGGAACGGATTCCGTCGCCTACGAGTCCAGGCATCGGGACCTGCTAGAGAAGGAGGGTGCGGACATGTCCACAATACGCCTGGTCGGCGGGACCCCACCAGCCAAAGCGCCACCGCCCGCACCGGAAGCGCGTCCGGTACGGGTGCCCAATCTCAAGAAAGACCGCTTGGGGACCTTTGATTTCATCTCGTGGTGGGAGCGCGAGACCGTCCAGAACGCCAAGGTCCTGGTGGTTGGCGCGGGAGCGCTGGGCAACGAAGTCCTCAAGAACCTGGCGCTGATGGGCGCCGGATCCCTGTTTATCATCGACTTTGACAACGTCGAAGCCGCCAATCTAAGCCGGTCTGTGCTCTTCCGCGAGGAGGACAACGGTCTGCCCAAGGCCAAGATCGCCGCACGTGGCATCAAGGCGGTGAACCCGGACGTGAAGGTCCAGTACTTTCACGGTGACGTGACCACCGACCTCGGGCTGGGTGTTTTCCGGCGCATGGATGCCATAGTAGGCTGCCTGGACAACCGGGAGGCACGCTTGGCCGTCAACCGGTTTGCCTATTGGCTGGGCAAGCCCTGGGTAGATGGAGCGATTCAGGAACTGCTCGGTCTGGTGCGGGTTTTCGCGCCGGGCGAGGGTGCATGCTACGAGTGCACCCTCACGGAGCAGGCCCGCCGTGAGATGTCGCTGCGCTACTCATGCCCGCTGCTGGCCCGGGAGAATATCTTGTTGGGCAAAGTACCTACGACTCCTATGATATCGTCTCTCATCGGCGCGATGCAGTCCCAGGAGGTACTCAAGCTCCTGCACGAGATGCCGATCGACTATGGCCACGTGACCCACTTTAACGGGCTCACCAACTCGATGCACACCACTGCCTACGTGGCGCGCGACGAGTGCCAGTCACACTGGACCTACGGCGAGATCACAGAATTGCCGGAGCATACGGCGGGCACCACGCTGGGTGAGATGCTGGCGCTGGTCCGCGCCGATCTGGGCGACGCGGCGGTACTGGAGCTTGACCAGGAGATCGTGCTAGGACTGGAGTGCCCCGCTTGCCAGACCCATACCGACGTCTTTCGGCCGCTGTCGCGGGTGAGCTTTGATGAGGGGCTCTGCCCAGCCTGCGGCGAGCTTCGTCAGGTGGATATGACCCACGTCATCAGCGGGGAGGAGCCGTTTCTCGGCCGTACACTGCGCGAGATCGGTGTACCCCCACTGCACATCATACGGGCGCGAAACGCGACTGCCTACCGCTTCTACGAGCTGACCGGCGACCTGGCAGAGACACTGCACTTCAACCACTTTGCGGATGTGGGGGCCAGAGACCGCGGCCCGGCCCTATCGGTAAAGCCACCAATCAAGCCGCGCATCAAACTCGGCGAGGCTGTCGAGGAGCCGCTGCGCGTCGGCGGCCCTCGCGTCCGCCTGCACGACTAGAGCAAGGCGAGGGCCGTATTGCCTATCAAGGCACTCGACGATGACCACACCGGCCGTTTCATCTCCTGAAGAAGAGACCGCTGCCCGCCCGTCACGGCGCGGGGTTGCTGGCCGTACGGCTCGCGGTTTCGCCACTGCGGGTTGGCTGGCGCTGCTGCTCGGCGGGGCAGTTGGCTTTGCCAAGGCCAGGCCCGAGCAGTTGGCTTCCTGGCTGTCTTTCAATGCAGATCCTGTCTTCATTGGGCTGGGAGGCATGACACTGATCGGACTCCTGAGCGGCATCCTGGCTGGCCTGCAGCTGGCCGGCGCCAAGGGCTCGCTGCGCTTCCTGGTAGCCCTGTTGGCGGTCTTGATTGGCGTGGCCAGCGCCGAGACGGTAGAGGGCATTCTGCGCGGCTTTTCCGTACGGGACTCCCTGGTTCTAGCCCCCGATGCATTGGAGGCGGCCGGGATAGTGCTCGGTGCTCTGGGGGCCTTGCTGGGAATACGTGCCGATCGTTTTTCCCCGCCAGAGCCCTCTACTCCTGCGGCCGCTCAAGAGCCGGCGAGAGCCGCGCCATCCACGGATGCCCAGCAGGTCCGGTCCCGTGGGTGGTTAGCCGGACTCCCCGAACGCATCCGGCAATCCATGAGATCAGTCCGCCTCTTGCTGCCCAGTTCGTCCCCGCGTCCGAAGAGCAGGACCCGGTCTTCTGCCGGTGACCAGGTGCAGGTCACTCGACCTAGAAAGAAACGCCGGCGTCCATCGCGGAGACGCACAAGAGTCCGCTCTCGCAACAACGTGCAGTTGGGTGCCGAGGCGACCAGTGTATGCCCCTACTGTCTGGAGGAGGTCAAACCCAGAGACCCGCGCGGCCGGGTGGTCTGCGAGATATGCCATACTCCGCATCACGCCGATTGCTGGGCCATCACCGGCAAGTGTGAGGTGCCTCACCTGCAGGTGTGAAGAGGATTCCACATGTCCGATCTATCAGTTACCCTGGTTCTCCCGGCCGGCGGAGCGCGGCCCGCTGAGGTGCCGGACGACCTTCAGGTTCGCGAGTTGATGCCGGAGCTGGTATCAGTTCTCGAACTGCCGACCGTCGGGCCCGACGGCCGGCCCATGGGCTACCGCCTGGACAGCAAGGCCCTGGGCCGCGAACTCGTCGAGGAAGAGACACTGGCCTCGGCCGGCGTACCGGCCGAGGATCGACTGATGATTACGGCCGACATTACGGCCGGTTCCTCAATTGCGGAGAGCCCGCGCATGCGCCGCCTGAGGGCAGACCACCAACGCATGATGGAAATAGCCGCGCGGAGCGACTTGATCCAGGTAGAGGCGATGGGATCGTCACCTCCGGAACGCTACGTCGTCACCTACAAGGTGCCCAGCGTGATCGCCGTAGACAGCCGCGGCCGCCCCAAGATGGGGAGGAAGCACCAGGTCGAGATCTATCTGCACAGCGAGTACCCGCATCGGTGGCCCGGCCTGAAGTGGCTCACCCTGATCTGGCATCCCAACATCAACCACGTCAACGGCAGCGTCTGTATAGATGCTGCCTGGTGGGGCGCAGCGCGCTCGCTGGACCGGCTGGTGATCATGATGGGCGAGATGCTTCAGTACAAGAACTTCCACGACGACCCGACCAAGCCGCCCTTCCCCTGGGACGCCGAAGCAGCTGCCTGGTGCCGCGGATTTCGCAGCAAGAACCCAGATTTCTTCCCTACCGACAAGCGCGAACTGCTGCGTCCAGAGCGCGTCAAGCTCGCCCGCGCTAGCAGGGCAGGCGCCTCCAAGCGCATCCGCCTGACCGAGAGCCGGGCAGCGGCGGCCGGTAAGAGATCCGCACCAGCCAAGCGCGCCACTTCCGCCACTCGCAAGCGGACTGCGCGGACCAAGAGCAGCACAGGAGGCGCCGGCAAGGCAACCACACGAACCAAGAAGAGCGTAGCGACGGCCGGCACCCGCAAGGGCACTGCTCGAGCCAAGAGCGGCGCAGTATCTACTCGCAGGCGGGCGACGCCGGCCAAGACCAGCAGGACGGGCGCGACCAAGAGGAGCGCGGGAGAAACCCGCAAGCAGACCGCGCCGGCCGGGGGCAGCAGAGCGGGCGCTGGCAAGAGCACCGCCCGCCGCACGAGGAGCAGGACGGCCGCTCGCAGGGGAGCCAAGCCCACAGACGGAGCGCGCAAATCGCCGCGCCGCAAGTCCGGGTCTAAGGAGTAGCGGCGCTGCAGAGCCGCACCCAGACTAGATCAGAAGCAGAGAAAGGAGAAAACGCAATGGCAGACAAATCAGTAACCATGATCCTCCCCGCTGGTGGTACCCAGACCGCCGAGGTGCCTGACGACGTTCCGGTGCGCGAGCTATTGCCGGAGCTTGTCTCGGCCCTCGAGCTGCCGACCACTGGCCCCGATGGCCGCCCCATGGGCTATCGGATCGACAGCAAGGCTCTGGGCCGCGAATTGCAGGAAGATGAGACGCTGCAAGACGCGGGAGTCCCGGACGAGGATCGCTTGATGCTAACGGCCGACATCACGGCCGGTTAGCACTATTCTCATCTCAGGAGCGCGGGGGGCTGACACAGCCCCCCGCGCGGAAAACGACGATGGCGGAAAGTGTCACCCAGCAGGGTTATGCGCTGGCAATCCACGCCCTGGGATCCGGCCAGGTCGCGCCCGTGGTCTATGATCTGATCGGAAGCCCGACAGAAATCGGCTCGGCCTACGGAAATCACATCGTGCTCGATGGACCCGACGTCGAGCCGTACCACTTGTCGGTGCATCGCTTGGGTTCACGGTGGCATGTGCTGGTGGACCAGTCGGTCGCACAGCGGCGTGGAGAAAGCACCTGGCTGGAGCGCCGTCGCGGGGATACCCTGTACTGCCCTCGCCACGGTGAGCTGCCCCCCCCTCAGGGATCCAATCGCTGTCCGTTCTGCAGCGACAGCAGCCGGACACTGTGGCTGCTGCGGCCGCTGGAGGTGGGCGACGTGTTTCCCGTCGGCGAAGGTTTTGCCGTCAGCGTGCTGCCCCAGGGCAGGCCCGACCTTGAGACCGATTCTCCCTTCTCTCCCTGGCCCGACTCCTTCTGGCTGGAGAGCCCAGCGTTCGTCGCCGCACCGCCCACCGATGAAGAACCGGTGGTCACAGACCGTGACTACCCATTCCACGACTCCAACTTGTGGTGCTGGGACCCGCCCGAGTCTCCGTTTCCGGTGTTCATGCACCAGCGCGCGAACAGTCACACTACGCGCCACGCGCGTGGCAGCAGGGATCGGGAGGTCGGCGGAGTGCTGCTCGGCCACATCTACCGGGATCCCGAGGATGACGTTCTGTACCCCGTGATCTCGCACGCCATCAGCGGCCGGTTTGCCGCCGAAGCACCCGGTCACGTGACTTTCACCTGCGAGACCTGGCTGGACATCGATCGCCAGCGGGAGGAGCGCTACTCGGGAAGGCAAATCGTGGGTTGGTATCACACCCATCCTGGCCTGGACATCTTTCTGTCCGAGTGGGACCTGTTCGTGCATCGCCACTTCTTTCGGCAACCCTGGCACGTGGCGCTAGTGATCGATCCACACCAGGACACAGCCGGTTTCTTTGTCTGGTCCCAGGGTCAAGTGCTCGACCCTCTGCGGCCGCACCAGGTGTTCACGCTGGCGGATACGGAAGACGGTGCGAAAGGCGAAAGCCTCCCGCGGGTGCGCATCAAGCTGGGACAGAGGGTCACGTGAACAGGATCAGCAGCATTAGCAGTCAAGGGTGAAACGATGAGTCGAAATACCCGAATGTACTATTATGCAATCCTCGGCGCGATGGGCGGCCTGGCCGGCTCCAAGCTGACTGAGGTCATTGGATTCCTCGACCGCCCTGGCGTCTATCTCAGCGACCTCGTGCTGGGCGGTGCGGTGGGATTCAGTGTTGGTTTTATGATCGGTCTAGCCCAGGGGATCTTGTCCCGTTCGGCGTTGCGCGGGTTGAAGGCCGCCCTCATAGGCGGTGGAATTGGCCTGCTGGCCGGAGCAATCGCGCTGCCGCTGGGCGAGTTCCTGTTTCTGACCGCCGGGGGGCAGGCTTCTGGGCGGGCGTTGGGCTGGGCTATCTTTGGTGCGCTGATCGGCTTGTCTGACAGCATCACCGGGGGCAGCCAGATGTGGAAAAGTGCTCTGGGTGGCTTGATCGGGGGCGCAGTGGGCGGCATGCTCCTTGAGTTCTCACTACACCGAATCAGCCAGCCCCTGCTGGGTAAGGTAGGCGGGCTGATGCTCCTCGGTGCGGCCGTCGGCGCTCTGACCGCGCTGATCGTGGTCGCCCTCTCACGCGCCTGGCTGGAGGTGCGCAGCGGCAAGCTGCAGGGCACCGAGTTCATCCTCGACAAGTTCCTGAGGGAGACCAGCCCAGCCGCCATCATCGGCAGCAACGTACTCAAGTGCGACATCGTCCTCATGGACCCCAAGGTGGAGCCGCAACACGCCCGGCTCAAGGGCGCGGGTACGCACTTGACTTTGCAGGACATGAGTGTGGGGTCGGGCACGTTCGTGAACGGACGCAAGGTTGAGAAGCACCGGCTCAGTGATCGCCAGGCGATTCGCGTCGGCAGCACCGAGTTGGTCTATCACGAAAGAGGGTGAACAATGATCAAGAAAGGTACACGGCTCAGCGCGTTCGCTCTGGCCTTCAGTGTCCTGCTGCTGTCCTTGACCTCGCCTCTCTCTGCACAGGACAAGCAAGAGGATGAGACCGGCTACACCATCCAGGTGGTTCAGCTGGACACCTCGGGCTTTCCCGAGATCGATGTATGGGTGTCAGTCACCGATGCGAAAGGCAACCCGGTGACCACGCTGCCGGATTCGGCGTTCACACTCATCGAGAACGGCCAGCCGGCCGAGATCCAGGAGGTCCATCAGGCGGGCGAACAAGGGCCGGTCACCACAGTGCTTGCTATCGATCGCAGCGGGAGCATGAATGACTATGACAAGCTAGATGCGGCGAAAGCGGCCGCCACCGCCTTTGTCGACCTGATGCGCCCCGAGGACTCGGCCGGCGTGATCGTCTTCAACACCCAGGTGGAGGTGGTCCAGGAAATCACCAGCGACAAGGAGCTGCTCCGCGACGCGATAGCGGCCCTGAGAGCCTTTGACGATACCGCCATGTACGACGCTCTGGAGGCATCGATTGGGCTGCTGGGCGGTGTGTCCGGGCGGCGGGCAATCATCCTGCTCAGTGATGGACTCGACAACCGCAGCCAACTGACCGCCGACGACATTCTCGGCGGCGTCGAACAGGCCGAACTCAGCATATACACCATCGGCCTGGGGGACCCGGCTCAGGAGAGCTGGTCAACGGCGGCTGTAAACGAAGAAGCTCTAAAGTCGGTCGCCGAGCGGTCGCGTGGCACGTATCGTTACGCGCCCGAACCAGAGGGCCTGAGTGAGCTCTACCAGCAGCTCTCCAGCCGCCTGCAGAACGAGTATCGCCTGAACTACACATCGCCCAGCACGCTGCACGACGGCGTGCGCCGAGGGCTGGAAGTACGGGTGGCCGAGACCGGCGACGTACAGGCCGACTATAATCCTGGCGGCGTCATACCCGAGACAACCCAGGCGCTGTCCTGGCCGATCTTTGGCGGGCTAATGGCTGGTCTGGTCGCGCTGCTGCTGGTGCCCGATGTCGTGCGGGTCGCCAGCAAGCGGTGGCAGGGTGCCCGAAAGCGCCGCAAGAAGAGCCGCGTCAAGCTAACCGGAGCGGGTTCGACTGGCAAAGAGCCGGCCGACTCAAAAGCGACCGAGTCCCGCGTTCGTCTGGGCGAAAAGGGAGACTAGACCAGTCGCCTGAGCATGCAGCTCCGCGCACCACGGGGCCTGGGAAGGCCCGCCGGAGCGACAGTCCGCCCCAGTGGACACACCCGCAGACGGCGACAAGAACACGTCGTCCGAGGCAGGGCGCTGACCGGCTGGCTTGTGCCAGCCGGTCAGTGCCTCTGTCTGGTTGTGCGTCGCTGACACCCGAGTTGCCCGCCCTTCTGCCCCATGCTACAATGCAGCGCGCCGGCCTGCCCTGACGGCGGCCGTCATCCAAGACACGGTCCGAAAAGCCCAGAGTGCCCAACATCTGCCCGGTTCTCAGATACCTCCGCCGCGTGCCTGTCGCTCTGCTGGCGGTACTCTCGGCCTCGCTGATATCCGGTTGCGCTCCCCAGCCTACTGCCGAGCCTGACTCCCCCGGATTCCTGCAAAGACCCTCGCCGGATCACATCCGCGTGATGAGCTTCAACGTAGGCTGGGACTCGATCTTTCCCGATGGCGACCCGCTGAACGACGAGTGGCGTAGCGACAGCAAGCCGGCCGAGTTTGGTCGAATCGTCAAGGCAGTCGCTCCTGACGTGGTGTGTCTCCAGGAGATCAGCCCCCGGCGCGACCCGCAGCAGGTGGGGGAGATCCTGAATGCCAGCTTACCGCTGGGTGATGGCAAGACCTGGCATGCGCACAGCGGCCGGGACAATGTCATTGCGGCGCGATTCGATCTGCTCATGCCTGCCGAGGGAGCGGCTGGTCGCGCGCTCTCGAGCGGCCGGGGCCACGCCATGGCCCTGGTAGACCTTCCCGACGCTGATTATCCGGTGGACCTCTACCTGGTCTGCGCCCATTTCAAGTCCAAAGGCGGCCAGGCCAACATCGAGGCCCGGCAGCGCCAAGCGGACGTGATCATCGAGTGGATTGGCGACATCAAGACAGCGGGCGGCGAAATCGACCTGCCGGCCGGCACGCCCATAATCGTCCTCGGCGACCTGAACGTGTACGACACCGACCCGGCCTATCACCTGACGACCTTGATCACGGGAGACGTCGTCAACGAAGAGGAGTACGGGCCCGACCTCGCGCCCGACTGGGACGACACCGACCTGGCGGACGCCATGCCGAGGCACAACGCGGCCGGGGAGGAGTATTACACCTGGCGAGACGATACTCAGGCCTTCAACCCAGGGCTGCTGGATCGCATCCTCTTCACCGACGGCGTCATCTCTCTCAACCACGCCTTTGTGCTCAACACCACCATCATGACGGAGGAAGAGCTGGCGGCGGCCGGGCTGGAGGCCGGCGACGTCATGCTCGATCCTCAGACCGGTCGGTACGACCACCTTCCGCTGGTGGTCGACATTGCCTTCCCACAGAATCAGCAGTAGCAGCAGGACAAGCGCCCGCAGTCACCCGGACCACAGCGCGTCGGCTGCACGCCTTCTCTCTTGAGCAGGAGCGACGCCCCTCCAGTTGTCGCTCTTCCTGCCAGGTGCTACAATGCAGGGAGCCTGTCCGCCCCAACCCCACCACACCGTCGCGCCGGGAGGGGCCGGCCTCGCACTCAAAGGCGACCGCTGGCGCGAGCAAGGTGGAACGAGGCCCGGCCGGCGAGTGGCAGGTGCAGAGTCCACCAGGTTTGGAGGGAGGCCATCATGACAAACCGCACTTCCCAGATGGAACGACTGATTGGCTATTACGTCGGCCATATGGCAACGCATCTGATCCGGCTCGGAGTGGACAGCGGGCTGTTCGCAGGTCTGGCTGCCCATGCGGAGGGAATCGGAGCAGAGGCACTGGCCGAGCAACTGGGCTTCGAGGCCCACTACGTCAAGCACTTTCTGCTGAGCGCCTTTGCCCTCGAACTCCTCGATCGTGACGCCGACACCGCACAGTACCGCTTTGCGCCGCACACGAAGGTGCTGCTCGCACAGCCAGAGAGCTACAAGTACATGGGCAGCATGGCACACCTTTACATCCTTGCCGGCCAAGACTTTTCCCGTATGCCGGAACTCCTCAGGACTGGCGGAAGATACACCTTCCCCCAGCACGAAGAGGAGCTGATTGACGCGGTCGCCAACGCCTCAGGCGGCATCGCCCAGTTTCTCACCCGGGCAATAGTCCCTAGACTGCCGGGAATGCGGGGCCGCGACGACGTGGCAATCCTTGATCTCGGCTGTGGGGAGGGCAGCGCGGTGATCGCCCTGGCTAGAGCCTTTCCTCGCGGCCGGGTCACGGGCATCGACGTCGAGCCTCACTCGGTGGAAAGAGCGAACGCCCGCATCCGCGCCGCTGGCCTTGAGGGCAGGGCCGAGGTGCTGCTTGGCGCGGCCGAGAAGGTAGACGGGGCGGGTGCGTACGATCTGGTGACTATGATACAGGTTCTGCACGAAACCGATCCGGAGGTGCGGGACACCATTCTTGCGCGCGCTCGCGCAGCACTCCGGCCGGGTGGCTTGCTGGTCATTGTCGACGATCCCTACCCCCACGAACCAAGCGCGCTCCGAGAGGCACCGGTCGCGGTGCTCACCCAGTTTGTCGAGGCCTTCTGGGGCAGCGTCTTGCTTTCGCCCGAGGACCAGAAGCAACTGGTAGAGGATGCGGGATTCGAGATTCTATCCCAGATGGTGCCACCACCAGGCCTTATGTGCGTGACCGTTGCCCAGAGAGGATGATAGTGGGCTGGCAAAGGCTCCGAGGTCTGTTACCTATCGCGCCCCGCCGGGCACCCAGGCGTTTCCTGGTGCGCCATGTGCGGGCGCTTGTCGTGGCGGCCATTGCCCTGCTGGTCGCGTCCTGTGCCGCCGCAACCCCGTCCCCGACTCCGGCATATTGGCCGACCGAGAGCTGGAGAACCTCGACTCCCGAGCAGCAGGGGATGGACTCGGAGATGCTGGCAGCCGTGCTGGGCACGATTCAAGAGCAGGATCGCGGCATCGACAGCGTCTCAGTGGTGCGGAACGGTTACCTGGTGCTGGAGGCGGCCGTTTACCCCTACCGGCCTGATGCCAGGCACGTCATTCGCTCCTGCAGCAAGAGCATCGTCTCCGCGCTGATCGGTATCGCCATTGACAAAGGGTACATCGAGAGCGTGAAGCAGCCCGTGCTGGGTTTCTTTCCAGGGCGGACCGTCGCGAATCTCGACGCCCGCAAGGAGGCCATGACGCTAGAGCATCTCCTGACCATGACCTCGGGCTTGGAATGCCGCGACTCGTACCTCTATCGCTGGCTCGGCCTGGACCAGATGAGACAGAGCGACGACTGAGTGCAGTTCATGCTCGATTTGCCGATGGCAGAAGCGGCCGGGACCCGGTTTGAATACTGCAACGGCGGTTCGTTTCTCCTCTCGGCGATCATTCAGGAGACGACCGGCATGAGTGCCCTTTCATTTGCCGAGGAACACCTCTTTGGCCCCTTGGGCATCTCGGACGTGGAGTGGGAGTCCAACCCCCAGGGGACATCGCTGGGCTACAGCGGGCTCAAGATGCGGCCGCGCGACATGGCAAAGATCGGATACCTCTACTTGAAGGGTGGACTGTGGGAGGGCGAGCGAGTAGTGCCATCTGAGTGGGTAGAGGCATCAACCCGCAAGCACACCTCTGCCACCCTCGAGGACGGCTACGGCTACCAGTGGTGGGCCGATGATTCTGGCATCTACATGGCGCTGGGCTATGGGGGACAGTTCATCTTTGTGGCACCCGAGAAGGAGATGGTCGTCGTCGTTGTCAGCGAGCTGGGCGAGAGGGATTTCTACTTCCCTCAGGAGCTGCTGACCGAAGCTATCATCCCGGCCGCCAGGTCAGACGCGCCGCTGCCCGAGAATCCAGAGGGTGTGGCGCTTCTGGAGGCCCGCATCCAGGCGCTGGCCAATCCGTGATCCCACCCTATGGGTTCCGCCAGAAGGCTGCGGCAAGAGCGGTGCTGCCAATTGCGGTCTGATAGGAGGAACAACTTTGAACTGCCACCAACGAACCATCGCTGCCTTGAACCGACAGCAGCCGGACCGGGTGCCCGTGTTCTCGTGCACCGAGGAGCAGAATCAGGTTTATGAAATCCTGGGAGAAAAGGGGGGCGCACTGCCGTTGAGCCTCTTTCGGGAGGGCATCACCGGCGCGCTGACCGAGGTGGCTGCCTGAAAGTACCGGCTGAGTGAGCTTGCGGCTTTCGACGGCGGCCGCGACACGAGTGCCGGTGCCAACCTAACACAATCCCGTTCAACGTTATGAGGACGGAGGATACCCTGATGAACACAAGTGCGAAGATTGACCGCTTCCTGGAAGAGGCGCTTGATCACTATATCGAGGAAACAACGACTCTCTGCGCCCAACCCAGTATCTCAGCCACCGGCGAGGGCATCAAGGAGTGCGCCGAGCTGGTGGCCGGCCTGCTCCACGAGCGCGGATTCCAGGTACACACACTCCCAACGCCGGGCAGCCCGGTGGTGGTAGGCCATCACGAGGGAGAGTCGGAGCGGACACTGTTGCTCTACAATCATTACGACGTTCAGCCTCCCGAGCCGCTGGAGCTGTGGACCACGCCGCCCTTTGAGCCGGCGATCCGCGATGGAGCGCTCTACGCCCGGGGGGTCAAGGACGACAAGGGCGAATTCGTCGCTCGCCTGGCGGCCGTGGATGCAGTGCGGGCCGCCCACGGTGGTTCACTTCCCTGCGGCGTGACCTTTGTGGTCGAGGGAGAAGAAGAGACCGGCAGCCCCCACATCGCCCAGTTTGTCGATGAGCACCGGGAACTCCTTCAGTGCCACGGCGCCATCTGGGAGGGGGGCGGAACAAACCCGGACGGCCGGCCCAAGAATGTGCTGGGAGTCCGCGGGATACTCTACGTCGAGTTGTTCGTCGAGACGATGGAGAGGGACGGCCACTCGGGCAACGCACATCTGCTGCCGAATGCAGCCTGGCGGCTGCACCGGGCCCTGGGCAGCTTGAAGGGTTTGGACGAAAGGGTGCGCATCCCCGGCTTCTACGATGCGGCCAAGCCGCCGTCGAAGCTCGACCTGGAGCTGTTGGACGCGCTTCCGGATTACGAAGAGTGGTGGCGGGAGGAGTTCGGAGTCAAAGAGTTCGTGCTCGGCCGGAGGGGCAGAGACCTGGACCGGGCCGTCTTTGAGCCCACCTGCAACATCGCCGGCATCAAAACCGGCTACCAGGGGAAAGGCTCAAAGACGGTGATCCCGGCAGAGGCGCTGGCCAAGGTCGATTTCCGCCTGGTGCCTGATCAGGACCCCGAGGACATCCTGGCCAAGCTGCGCACACATCTAGAGGCCGAGGGCTTTGCGGACGTCGAAGTGACGCCCATCGGCTATATGTGGCCGGCCAAGAGCGACGCCGACGATCCGCTGGTGGCCCTGACCGCACGGACGGCCGAAGAGGTGTACGGCCGGCCGAGCCTGATCAGCCCACTAGGGGGCGGCAGCTCACCGATCTATGCCTTTGCCCGGCCGTTGGGCGGGATACCGGTGGTGCACGCCGGAGTGGGATACGGCGGCAACCGCATTCACGCCCCGGACGAGCACCTGCGTATCGCTGATTTCCTCCAGGGCGCCCGACACATCGGCCGCATCCTGGATGGGTTTGCCGGCCTGTGATGCGGATCCTCGGAGGGAGGAGAGGTTCGCGAGCCGGGCTGGACTCAGGTGGAACCGGTCCGCAGAAGGCAGACCGTGGTTCACGCGTGGTTCACGCGTGAATGACGCGTGAATCAGGCATCGCCGGTCTCCTCCCGCTCCCTGACGTAGGCGGACAACCACGGATGAACATGCGAGGCTGGACGATACCCCCGCCCAAGGAGCCGACCAAGAGCCGAGCGCAGTTCGAGAAGGAAAGAACTGCAAAGGTGGAATGGCTGGTCGGGCAAGGATACATCAAGTCCGGTCGCGTTAAGGAGGCCCTGCTGAAGGTACGCAGGGAAAACTTTGTCCCGCGCAACTACCGCGACTATGCCTATCTCGAGGTCCCCCTCCCGCTTCCGGGGAAGCGGGCCACTATCTCGTGCCCGCACAGCTATCCTCTGTTCTACGAGCCTTTGGGATTGGACGAGGGTCATAGGTTCCTGGAGGTTGGTCTGGGCTCTGGCTATGGAACGGCCGTTGCGAGGGAAGTGGTCGGGCCAGATGGGCTGGTTGTCTCTGTTGAAATAGATCCATTGACCTTTGAGTTCGCAAGAGCAAACCTCCAGCGTGCAGGCTACGGCGATGTTGTCCTGGTACAAGGCGACGGCGGCCTGGGGTATCCCGAGATGAGCCCCTACGACAGCATAGCTGTCCCGGCAGCGTGCATCGAGATACCAGCGCCTCTGATTGAGCAGTTGAACACCGGGGGAAGACTAGTAGCACCAGTGGCGGAGGGTGGCGCCCAGACTCTTGTGCTGCTTGAGAAGGGCATCCAGGGAGTCAAGAGAGACGTGATCTGCCAGGTGCTGTACGTCCCCTTGAGAGGGGTGTACGGATCCTGAAGGAGCGGCCGGCGGCTGGCGAAAGCGTGCCGGGCTGACAGCCTCTCGCCATCCAGCCGCGGCCGCTGACCGTCGGTACGGTGAGCAGCTCGTCGGCGCGGCCCCTCTGCTCCGCCCACTTTGCTGCCCTCGGAGCCGGCCGGCAGTCGGCATTGAACGTCCTCACCCAAGAGTCGCCACTCCAGGCACACGCGCGGTGACCTGGAGGCAGCAGTCATAGGGACACGACACCGGTCCCCGCGCAGACTGAGCGCACCGATCCGCTACGCCAGCCCGATTGCCACCGAGGCGCCAGCCCACGGCTGGCGTCAGCGCCGCCGGGCTGCTGGCGGGTACGCTGGCGTATGTGCTGGCAGCGGTCGCTCTCTGATGGCCCGGTTGGGCTGCAAGGTGTTTGGATACGCATCCGACTCGGCCGCCCAAATCCCCCCTACGCCAGGCAGTGAAGAGGGCGCGGGAGGGCCGGCCGGATAAGTGCGCAGCTCAGTCAACCGGCCGCCTGGCCCGGAGACGATTGGAGCAGACGCGCTTCGGTCGCCGAACCGTGCAGAATAATCATCAGGGAGCCGGGAGGACCCGCCGGGGGAGTCATGCCGTGTCCTGCACGACGGGTTGCCCTCCCCTTTGACCAGTGCTACAATGCGGACCGCCGGCCGGAGCACTGGGCCGCCCTACCGGCGCATCTCGACCTGCTAATCCAACACGCCTGCCAGGGGCATTCGTTGCCTGCGGCTCCGAAAAACGCCGAGTAGGATATCGGCCCGGGGCAGTGCGCTTGGCCGGGTCCAGGAAGACTCGTACTTGTGACTGGCGACAGCCTGTCCAAGGAAGGTAGGGACAGAATGAAAAAGAAGCTGGGCAGGTTGCTGGTAGGGCTGGTCGTCTTGCTGGTCGCCGTCTATGGCGTTCTAGCCGTTTTGGCGAAACCGGTTCCCGACCACCCCTTCTTCGACGACCGGGAGGGGGTTCTGGTGATGGCCCATCGGGGCGGCCGTCGCCTCTGGCCCGAGAACACGCTGTACGCCTTTGCACAGGCTGTCGAGCTGGGCGTTGACGTTCTGGAGATGGATCTCCACAGCACTCAAGACGGCGCACTGGTCGTCATCCACGACAGCACGGTGGACCGCACGACCAATGGCACCGGTGCGGTCCAGGAATTCACCCTGGAAAAACTGCAGGAAATGGACGCGGGCTATGAATGGACGGCCGACGATGGTCAGAGCTTTCCATTTCGCGGCCGGGGGATCAGAATTCCAACACTGGCTGACGTTTTTGTCGAATTTCCAGCAGTGCGGATGAATATCGAGATCAAGCAGTCAAAGCCCTCCATCGTCGTTCCTTTGTGCCAGCTGATTCGCGAGTTCGGGATGACCGAGCAAGCCCTGATTGTGTCGTTCGACGCCGAGACCGCAAAGGAGTTTCGCCAGGCCTGCCCGGAGGTCGCCACCGGAGCTGGAGAGGACGAGATACGGGTCCTGTACGTATTGAGCCTGGCCCGCCTGGCGGGAGTCTACTCGCCGCCGGCCGAGGCCCAGCAGGTGCCCGAGTACCGGGGGGACATCCACGTGGTCACTCGGGTTTTCGTCAATGCCGCGCATGGACGAAACGTGGAGGTGCACGTATGGACCGTGAACGAGGTTGAGGAAATGCGGCGCATGTTGGACCTGGGCGTCGACGGCATCATCACCGACTATCCCGACCGGCTGATGGGTCTGTTGGGGCGGTGATCGGGTCGGTCCGGCCGGGGATGGATCGCTCGAATGCCAATGGTTGGGCGTAGCGACACGATGTAGTTGAGAATGCAGCCAGGGCACGGACGGCACACCGGCGAATTCGGCCTGTGGCTCACGCGGTATCTTGAGAGTGTACCCAAGTACCGAGAGCACATTATCTTCTACGATCATGGGGATACTCGGGCCGAGTCGAATGTAGCGCAGACAAAAGGCTTCTTTGGCAGCCGGGTGACTAACGCGAACCGACTCGCCGCGATCGATGTGATGGTGGCCAGCCCTGAACGAGAAGTCATCGTACTCGTTGAGATTGAGGAGAGGGAGGTCACGCCCAAGAAACTGCTAGGGGACGTTTTTGCCATCCCTATGTGCAGTGGATTCGCGGTGAAGATCGCACGCGGACAAGAGTACTTTACGATTTGCCCAAAGACTCGGCTGATTCTCGCTGGAGTGGTTCCAACCAGAGGGGTCAGGCTGAAGAAGATCAGAGAAGTGATCGGTCCACGGCTTCAGCGGTTTGCAGCGCCCAGCGATGCTATTGACCCCAAGAACGTCACGCTGATCTTCGAAGGGGATGTAGAGACCACCATTGAGATACTCAGGCGGGAGATGAGAGACCTTTTCCCTGAGGCGCGAGTCGGTGCGCCCAGCAACTCGTCAGACCGTGCGAGAACACTCGTTCTGTGAGATAATACCGCTAGGATCAGCAACACCAGCTTCACGAGGTGTGCATGGGCCACACATAGAGGCTGTCCAGGGGAGTCGACTGATGATGTTTCCCGAGGCGCTGGACGAGTAGATTATCAAAGGCAATCCGGTGCGCTTCATCGGTGCGCAATGGAAGAGCGTGCGGCCTGGATCCGGAGAGAATCACTCTCTGAGGCCCTTGCACGGGAGTGGACCTGGTTCTGCATCCTGCACTGAACCGGTGCCCAGTTGAT
>JAUVHW010000205.1 GCA_030593075.1 Ardenticatenales bacterium | reverse complement strand
GCCTGACAGAGCGGCGTCAATGACCCGGGAAAAAGCGGCGTAAGGTTGGGCTCCCGAAAGCACCCGGCCGTCAACAAAGAACGTGGGCGTGCCGCTCACGCCGCGAGCACTCCCTTCTCCAAGATCTGCCTGGACCTGATCGCTAGTAGAGCCGGAATCAAGGCACTCAGCAAAGGCCGTCTCGTCCAGATCCAGCTCTACAGCATACCGTTTGAAAACGGTGTCTGCGTCTCCTCTGCCAGACCACTCTCGCTGGCCCTCAAAGATTCGGTCGTGCATGGCCCAGTATGCGCCGCTGTCTCCGGTCAAGCCGGCGCAGCGGGCTGCTTCGGCCGCCAGCGGAGACTGGAGCTGGCTCGGCAGCGGGAAGTCGCGAAACAGGTAACGCACCTTTCCGGTTTTCACATAGTTGTCCACAATTTGTGGGTAACTCTCTCGAAAGAACCGCCCGCAGAACGGGCACTGGTAGCTGGAGAACTCTTCCATGGTCACCGGTGCGGCCGGGTCACCCCTGAATGGGTAGCCTTCATCGGTGAATCCTTCCTGGTAGCTGGCGGCCGTTCCAGCCAAGGGATCTCCGGCATTGCCGCTCTCAGCTTCGCTCTCGCCAGCGCCAGCGGTGGGCAGCAACTCGCCTTCGCCGGCCGCTTCAGCCCCACCAGATCCGGCCGGCTCGTCTGCTGCAGGACCACAGCCAATCAAGGTCAGGGCCAGGATCAACAGCCCAAGCCCCAGAATCAGTTCTCTTTTTCCTTTTCTCATCTTGCGTAACTCCTAGTCAGTGGCCCTCGCTCTGGCCAAGGCAGGAGGAGGATCGCCCGACCAAATCGGCACTAGCCAGAGCGCACCCAGAACTGCGACCAGCCCTGCCGCCTGCGCCGCCCGGAATCCACCCATAATTAGGGCGCTATTGGCCCGAAACGGTTCCAGCAGCAGCCGTGCTCCGCCCAGCAGGGCGACGGATAGCAGAAAGAGCTGGCCGGGGGCAAGTGCGGTGCGCCCGGCCCGCCACAGGATCAACAGGGAAATCGCCCCGGCTGCCAGTTCGTAGAGCTGGGCCGGGTGGCGCTGAGCGCTCCACAGATCGATGGCCCAGGGGAGACTGGTCTCGCGCCCGTAGCCTGCTCCGCTGGCAAGGTTAGCCAGCGCGAGCGCGGAGAAACCGGCCGCCAGCCCTGGTGCGGCCGCAGCCAGCAGCGGTCGGACCGGGACTCGCTTCCGCCAGAGGTAGAGGCCAGCAGCCAGAGCACCACCGAGGAACCCTGCAACCGGGTGCAACGTCTGCGGGTTGAGCGCCAGAGCCCCCAGGAGACCGGTGCGGTAGATCGACCAGTGCTGAACGACATAGCCCAGCCGCGCCCCAGCCAGGCCAGCCAGCACCCCATACCACCCGGCGTTCGAGATGGTGGACGCACCAATTCCCAGACGCCCCGCTTGTCTGGCTGACAGCTCTAGCGCGCCCCAAAACCCCAGCAGAACGATCAGGCCGGAGGTTTGCAGAGCCAGGGGTCCAATTCGAAGAGTCGGCAGCATTCAACCTTCCAGCAGCTGGGCCGCCTTGCTGGCGATGAGCGTCTCGGCCATGGGGCCGCCAAAGACCACATCTTGGATAACCCCATCCCGGCCGACAAAAAAGGTGGTCGGATAGAGCTGGACCTGGTATTTGCTGAACGCCAAGCCATCGCGATCCAACAGGACTGGCAGTGTCAATCCAAGTTCCTGAGTGAACGCCGCAACACGCTCCGGGCTTTCTTGCAGGTTAACCGCCAGGATGACCAATTCCTCGTTCCGGAAGGCAGTCCAAGTCCGTTCCAGTGCAGGCATCTCGGTCCGGCACGGGAGGCACCACGTGGCCCAGAAGTTGATCACCACGGCCTTGCCGCGAAGGTCGGACAAGGAGACCGTCTCTCCTGCCAGGGTCGGCAAGGTCAAGTCGGGAGCCAAGAGCCCGGGGAGAGGGGCGATGTCAGCCGTCCCCGTCCCATTGTGGTTGGGAACCCTCCCAAGCCAGGTCCAGGCACCTCCCAACATCAACACCGAGACCATCAGAATGGCCCGGGCCGAGTGGTTGCTCTGGAGACTCTCCCACACGGTCATGTCACCAGTATCGACGCAGTCACGGAGCCTACCGGTGGTGGTCAATACCCCGGTAGGCCTCGATGAAATCGATGATGCGTTCCTCGTCAAACACCTCTAGCCGATCAATACGCCCCCAGGCTGTGAGCACGATGCGGCTCTCCATCTCCGGGTACGGTGCCAGGATTACCTCGGACTTGGACCGCGAGACGACACCAGTTAGTTGCTCCACTAGCTCTTCACAGCCATCGGGGCAGTCGTATTGGACCATCACCCCGCCGTCCTCTAGGTTGTGCACCTGGAGTTCGTTGGGGATAGGTTGGTTGTGGACCCCATCTTGCGCCTTCTGGTCGTAGTGGGGACCGGAAGTAGGCGGCCGGCTGTTGTACCCATCGTAAGTCTCGCCGGGGGCCAGGTGACTGTTCCCCAGGTCAGCAACCGCCTCCCCCGGCATCGGCCGCGAATACCGCCACGCCAGCGGGGCACCCAGGAACAGCGCACCGGCAAGAACAGCTCCCCAGGTGCGCAGCGTGCGGCGGCGCTGGCGGGCAACCACCACTTGCCGCCGCAGCTCCTTTCTCGACTCTTGTCTCTCCATCATGGTGTCTCCATAGAACTATCAGCGACTGCCGCCATCGCATCCTGCAGGGTGGCCCGAGTCTGGATGCCTGGCAGTCTCTGGGTTACATTGCCCTCGCCACCCACAACAACAAAGGCGGGATGCCCGCTGAGGGCATGGGACATCATCAACTGCAGAACGGCTGGATCCTCAGCGTTCAGCCGAATGACGGCTACTTGGCCTTTGAACTCTGCCTCCAGCCCATCCACGATGGGGGTCATGCGCGCTCATGGAGGTCAGTTGTCTGTGAAGAACATCACCAGCGCCGGCCCCTCCAGTTGGACGCTCGGCTGTTCACCGAAGATGTTGGCACACCCGCTGGTCAGTACCAACGCCAGCAGCGCAAGTGGCAGAAGCATGCGGCCGGCAAGCTTTGGTGTCAGCCAGAGGGCTGGACCCATGGCGGGATGGCCTGGCCATTCAGAGGTCATCATGCCCTGACCTGTCGGAAACTGCCGGAGAGAACCGAGCCTGGAATCTCCTCGTCCAGTTTGCCTTTAGTGGTGGTCGTGGTGGCTGTGTTCCCCGGCCTCACCGCTCAGGTACTTGTCGGGGCTCTTCTCGAAAGAGGCCTTGCAGCCGGGGGCGCAAAAGTAATACGTCACGCCTTCGTATTCGTAGCTGGCGGCCGCCTTTGCAGGGTCCACCATCATGCCGCAAACTGAGTCTCTTTCCATCGTGCACATTCCTTCGATAACTATGACAGAATCGCCAGACGACTCGTTCGTTTCTATAGGTAGCAGTAATACACACGTAGCCCGGCAGCACCGGTCTGCCTCTGCCAACAGCAAGCTACAGAGTGGTTCTCTTCCTTAGGTAGTAGTCCACCAGCAACCCGCGTCGGCAGATGCAGCTCTGCGTCCCTGGCCGCGGCCGGCGTGCTGCCGGTGCACCAGTGCGGAACCGGGTGCCTGGGAAGCCATCAGGGACAGCGGGGGCGCCTTGCAGGCCGGGCCCCCTAGACCGACTCTAGGCTACGCTTCAGCGCCTCAAACTCGTCGCCGTCGATCTCGCCGGCGGCCAGTCGCCGTTTGAGAATCTCCAGCGGCCGCTCGGGCCGGCTGGCTTGGCCTGATCGGCGGACGATAATTGTTGCGCCCCAGATAGCCAGCACACCCAAAGCAGTGATCAGCACCCAGAGGGGAATCATGCCGAGCCAGCCTCCGCCCCATATACCACTTTCACACCACATCGTTCTCCACCTTTTTCAATCTCAGCTGTCAATGGACTGTACCATCCTATCACTTTGGGCGAGCGTTGGTTAGCGTCGTTTGGCGCGCGCAATACCCCGCTAAATGGCCTATTGCCGGGCCGGGGGTGGATCAGTGCGGGCTGCTATTGGCCCGGGGGGATGTTCGATGTAGCTGCTCGGGGGCGTCTCAGATTCGGCGCCGTTCTAGCAGCCACCGGTCCGCCTCGCGGTCGCGGAAGATCACCCGCACCTGCCCCTCACCCGTCTCGAGCCGGTAATAGTCCCGCTCGACGGGCCGGCCCCACCAGCTGCGCCGGTCTTGCCAGCTCTCATAGACGGCCGCCACGTCTCGAAGCCGGTCACGCCAGACCAACGCCTGGGGAACTCCCTCGAGGTCAGTGGTGACCTGGACCGGGCAGGGGGGGGGCGGGCTGACCAGCGACGCCGCTACCACTGCCAACTCGCCAAAGCGGGTCCTCAACCCTCGCAACGTCTCGCGCAGTTTTTCGCGGCGACCATCTTGCTCCGAGCCAAAGAGCGTGAGCTGGGTCGCGCCCAGGTGGCTGGGACGTACGGGATAGGTGGTGAGGGCAACGGCGACTACCCCACGGTCCCACGGCCGGCTGTTCCGCCAGTCTGAGGGAGACGGGGGGTCGCCAGTGCCAAGTGGAGTCACGGCCGGTTCAGCCAGCGCGACCTTTTCCAGCAACCGGCCGGCGAGGCGGGCCAGCTTGTCAGGGTTGGCCGAAGGCGGTTTGACGGGAGCACCGGGCGCGCCTATCTCCTCCCCCTCGCTCTCTAGCTCCAGCCGGAGCCCTTCAGCCTGGTACCCCCGCCGGGTGAGTTCCTCCCCCAGTTCGGCCGCCATCTGCCGCACGTGCACCATCAACGGCGGCCAATCGACCAACGGGTCGTCAAAGATCCGCCGCCGCTCAATTGACAAGGGCGGGGCGTCCTGATGCACCGGCTGAGAATCAGCCCCTCGAGCCAGATCGTGCAGGCAACCGGCGTGAGGGCCAAACTGGGACACCACCGCGGGCCGGGATAGCTCCACAAACTCCCCCAAGGTAGTGACGCCCAGCTTATCCAGGCGGCGGCGCATTTCCAGATCGGCAGGGAGAACCGAGAGCGGAAAGCGGGAGAGAAAGGCCCGCTCCTCACCAGGGGGCACAACGTAGCCTTTGCGGGGCTGAGCGACATAGGCGGCCGCTTGCCTGGCAGTGAACTTGTTTGCCGCCAACCCCACTCCTACGGTCAGCCCGGTGGCGCCTTCTGCCTCCCCCGTCAGTCGCTGGGCCAGTTTGGCGTCGGGGCCAAAGACTCGCTCCAGACCCGAGACCTCAGCATAGATCAGCCCCAGACTACCGGTCTCTACGATGGGCGCAAAGCGGCTGGCGACCGTGACCAGCGCATCGTGAGCGGATTGGTAGGCCTGCTCCCGGCCGGGAAAAAACTGGGCGGCAGGGCAGAGCGCCTCCGCCTGGGCCAGGCGCATACCGGCCTCAACCCCGGCCGCCGACGCCTTGGGGCAGCAATCGAGCACTGCCCCCGAGTCCCACGGCCGGCCGCCCACGATCAGCGGGCGCTCAACCAATGATGCATCATCTTGCCACTCTACCTGAATGGCCAAGTGACGGGCCAGGATGCAGGCAACCTTCATAGCACTGTGCTCCACTGATGTCTAGAAGCCCGGCCGAAAAGCCGCATGTCACGATTACCTCTCGGGCCGCTACCCACAGACCAGCTCGGGCCTGCTTCTGCAACGCATGGCCTGCATATTGTGGATAGCGCACCGCGGCGCAGCCCGACTTTGGCGCGGAGGTCAGTAGGCTGGGCTTCCGGCCAGGCCTATAGCTCGTTGATAGAACATCTGTTCTAATCATACCACGCAAGAGCCGGTGCGTCAAGCGCGCCGAGGAGGGCGTAGAAAACCGCACTGCACGGCAGTTTCGAGCGCCTCATGAGCAGAGATATCGAGGGGTACCGCACAACAAAGCATTGCGGAGCCCCGCCGGGCGTGCTATGATTGCGCCAAGACCCCTGGTTCCCGAGCTGCCCACCCTGCCCAGAAGGCACAATGACCACCACACCCCCGACGACCAGAGCCCATATCCCCGCGAGCGGTTCCACCCTCCGAATCCCTCGGTCAGCGGTTGGCAGGGTACCGCAGCGCCGGCCGGGCAACCTGATCCCCGACTCACCAGCTGGAGCCAGACCCGAGACGAACTGCGCCCAGCAAGACCCACGAACAAGGAGACAGCTA
>JAUVHW010000127.1 GCA_030593075.1 Ardenticatenales bacterium | reverse complement strand
ACGGATGCGGGCGTTCTCTATGGCGGCCGCCAAAAAGTTGGCAATCGCGGTCAGAAGCTCGATATCCTGGAGGGCGAAATGATGCGGGTCGCAGCTCCAAATGCTCAGTACGCCCAGGCTCCCACCACTGGCCTTGAGCGGAACACTCGCCACCCCCCCAGCGCCGCACGTCCGGCCGCTGATCCTCGGGTCGTTGGCGGTATCATCGACCACGACCGGAAGCAGGCCAGCCGCGGCCTCCCCACATATGCACTCGCCCACGCGAATAGTCTGCTCGTCCGACCACAGCCGAGGGTCGTCGCCGAACACCGCGCCGAGGTGCATCACCTCACCCCCGTCATCACCTATCAGATGAATGCGCCCTCCATCCAAACCCAGTGCCCGGACCGCCCGCTCCAACCCTTGCTCAAGCAACTCGGGCAGGTCCACCGCCTCGCTCAGGGCGTTCGCCACTTCGTAGACGGCGCTCAGACGCACAGTCTGCTCGCGATCCCGAATCCGCCCTTCCATCTCTCGCGGAGATACCCCTCCATACCAGCCTGCCTTCTTCAAGGTAGCGAGCAGGTAGATCGCAACGCCCGTGACAACGGCCGCCAGCAGCATTGTAGGCCAGAGAACACCGTAGCGCCAGGAGAGATAGCCCGCAGCCATCAGGCTGCCGACGAGACCTGCGCCCCAGCGCAGTTCGGCCCTACCCCGCTTCCCCTTGCCCTGAGTGATCACAGCAGTGCCTCTAGCCTCCCTTTGATAGCACGTTTTGCCTATTTCGTCAAGGGCGCCAGAGGGGTCCGTTTGGGCCATTCGAACCAGCAATGGCGTGCAAAAGTATGCTATAATGTCAGCGGACCTCACCAAGGCAATGGCCCCCACATTAGATCCCGCCTACGCCAGCCTCCTATCGTCGGGCGAGCTGGCAAGGCGCGTCAAACAGGCCAGGGAGCGGTTGAAGGAGTGCGATCTCTGCCCGCGCCGGTGCGGCGCCGACCGGCTGGAGAGCGCCGAGGGCGCCGCCTGCCAAACGGGAGAGTTGGCCATAGTTGCCAGCCACGGCCCGCACTTTGGAGAAGAAGACCCGCTGCGTGGATACCGCGGGTCAGGCACCATCTTTTTCTCCTGGTGCAACTTGAGGTGTGTTTTCTGCCAGAACGCTGACATCAGCCAGCTTGGCTGCGGACGGCCGGTGACCCCAGAGGAGCTGGCCTCCATGATGCTTCAGCTCCAGGAGGAGGGGTGTCACAACATCAACCTGGTCAGTCCTAGCCACGTAGTGCCCCAGATCCTGACGGCGCTGTTGATCGCTGCCACGGCCGGCCTGCGGCTCCCTCTGGTCTACAACACAGGTGGCTATGACGCTCTGGAAACGCTGGCCTTGTTGGACGGCGTGGTGGACATATACATGCCCGACATGAAATACGCCGATGCAGCAGTTGGGCGACGTCTCTCGGGCGTGAGCGACTATCCGCTCGTTAACCAGCAGGCGGTAGCGGAAATGCACCGCCAGGTAGGTGATCTGGTGATGGATGAGCACGGGGTTGCCCAGCGAGGGCTGCTGGTCCGGCATTTGGTGCTCCCGGACGGCCTGGCAGGCACGGCCGCCATCGTCGAGTTCCTGGCCCAGCAGGTCTCGCCCGACACCTACCTCAACTTGATGGACCAATACCGGCCCTGTCACAACGCGGACAAGCATCCCGAACTGACGCGGCGGATCACAGCCGAGGAGTATCAACGGGCGGTAGGACACGCGCGCGAGGCCGGGCTCGACCGGCTCGACAGGCGACGGTGACTGATCTGGCAGATGAGAATCTAGGAAAAGCCCGCTCAACCCCTTGATTTCCCGCTTCATTTATGTTAGAATGTACATCCGCATGTACAGTCCACTTCTATGCAGAGAGGTGCCCTACACGTATGTCCTCGTATGACGAAGCTGACATGATCAATACCCTGGTCTCCGAAGCTAAGGAGCGAGGGTATCTGACGTACGACCAATTGATCGAGATCTTTCCGGTAGTCGAAGATGACCTGGCTCTCTTGGAGACCCTCCTGGAGGAACTGCAGTCGCTCGACGTTCCGGTGGCAGTTTACGAGAGCGAAGAAGAAGCAGAGGCCGTTCGCCGCAAAGAGCGGCACAACGGCAAGGTCCGCATAACCTACGTACAGCCGCGGCGGGACCCCTCCGGCCCGGTCCGGAAACCTGAGGACGGCATCGCTTTTCACGCAGCCCCCAACTTTGACCTGAGCAACGTGCCCATCGAGGACTCGGTGGGACTCTATTTCCGGGAGATGGGCCAGCAGTCGCTCCTTTCCGCACCTCAGGAAGTGACGTTGGCCAAGCGGATTGAGCGGGGCAGGGCTGCGGTACCCGAGCTAGGCAAGGAGAACGGATCGCTGCGCAAGGTAGAGAAGCTCCTCAAGCAGATCGAGTTGGGGAGCGCGGCGCGCGCACACCTAATCCGGGCGAACACTCGGCTGGTGATATCGGTCGCCAAAAAGTACCGCGGCCGCGGCCTGCCCTTCCTGGACCTGATCCAAGAAGGGAATGTGGGTCTGATCAAGGCGGTGGAAAAGTACGACTATACGCGGGGCAACCGCTTCAGCACCTACGCCACCTGGTGGATTCGACAGGCGGTCACCAGAGCATTGGCGAACCACGGCCGGACCATTCGCATTCCTGCCCATCTGGGCGGCCGGATCAGCAAGCTGTACCAGGTGGCACAAGAGATGGAGCAGGGGCTGGGCCGGCAGCCGACCCCGGAGGAGATTGCCGAGCGCATGGCCATGCCGCCCGAGCGTGTGCGCTGGATGTTGCGCACCAGCCGGCAGCCGGTGCACCTGGAGCGGCCGGTAGGAGACGACTCGGACGCGGAACTGGGCGATTTCATCGAGGACGAGGCTGTGCCTGCGCCCCAAGAGTCGGCCGCCCAGAGTCTGCTGGCGGAGGACCTGACCGAGATGCTCAACCGGCTCACGCCTCGCGAGGCACGGATTCTGCGGCTGCGCTACGGCCTGCAAGATGGAGAATCGCGTACGCTCAAGCAGGTAGGCGAGATGTTCGGCCTTTCCCGCGAGCGAATCCGCCAGGTTGAGAAAGAGGCCCTGCGCAAGCTACGCCAGCCCACTTCTGCAGGCCACCTGCGCCAGTACATCCACTGATCCCTGGAAGCCCCTGGCCTATGGCAGGGGCTTTTTCTATTGCGGCCGGCACCAAGGATGGGCACTTGACGTGACAGTCGCACGATTCGAGGATAGGTCACCGCGCATCGGCCCCGGCAGCTACATCCACCCTTCGGCCGATGTGTTCGGCGACGTAACCGTAGGAGAAGGCTGCTGGGTGGGGCCGGGGGCGCGGGTTCGCGGCGACTATGGCACCATCGTCATCGGCAGCTTCTGCAGCCTGGAGGACAAGTGCGTCATCCACGCCCGCCTTGGCGAGCGCACCGTGATCGGCGATTGGGTGACGGTGGGCCATGGCGCCATCATCCACAACGCGCAGGTGCGTGACTATGCCGTGATCGGCATGGGATCAGTTGTCTCTGACTGGGCCCAGGTAGGGTGCTGGGCGGTAGTTGGCGAAGGCGCCGTCGTCCGCCAGCGCCAGACCATTGGCGACGAGCACGTCGCGGTCGGCGTGCCAGCCCGTTTGCTCGAAAAGAAGATCAGCGACGCGTACAAAGCCCAGTGGACCCGTTTCAAGGAGACCTACGTGGACCTGGCGCGTCGCTACCCCGAGGGCTGGGAGCCCAACAGCGAACCTTGACCGCGCCTCGCCGACGGCCGGAACCCTCACATCGCCGGCCGGGTAGCGTTACGCCTCCGGTCTCCTCGTAGAGCCAGGCCTACCATCAAGCCCCGCACAGCACCAGCGACCTGCAGCCGCAACCGACCATGACCAAGATCGCAGTCATCGGCAGCCTGGTGGTTGACATGGCAATGCGAACCCCTAGAGTGCCGCGCAGGGGAGACAATCTGCACGCCCACAGCTTCAAGATGGGAGCTGGCGGCAAGGGAGCCAACGCTGCGGCCGCCATTGTTCGCATGGATGGGGCGGCGCTCTTGGTGGGCTGCGTGGGGGACGATGACCTGGGCCGCTTCGAGCTAGCGGCGCTTCAGAGGGAGGGGGTAGACACGGCCGGGGTCAGCGCGGTCCAGGGCGCCCAAACGGCCGTCGCATTTGTCATGGTAGACCCTGGGGGAGAGAACACCATTCTGGTAGCCAACGAGGCCAACGAGTGGCTGACCGGCGCGGCAGTAGAATCCGCTCTGGTTCCACACTGGGAGACCTTGGATGCCGTGCTGGTCAACTTTGAGGCCTCAGAGGGAGCAGTTGCGGCCGCGGTGAGGTCCGGCCGTGCACACGGCCTCCCGGTGGTAGTGGACGCCGGGCCGATCCGCCAGTACTCTCGGGACACCTGGTGTCAAGCGACCGTTCTGTCGCCCAACCTTCCCGAGGCGGCCGCTCTGGTCGGCTACCCGGTTCAGGATGATGATTCCGCCTGGCGTGCCGCACGGGAGCTGCTGGCGGCCGGGCCGGAGGCGGTGGTCGTCAAGCGAGGCGCCCAGGGAGCGCTGCTGGTCACTCGTGAGGAGGAACTGGTAATCCCCAGCTTCCCGGTGGAAGTAGTGGACACCACCGGCGCTGGCGACGCCTTTACGGCCGGGTTGACGCTGGCCATCGCCGAGGGGAGACCGCTGCAGGAGGCGGCCCGATTCGCCAGCGCGGCCGGCGCTCTGGCAGTGACCCGCTTTGGCACCCTGGAGGCGATGCCCGACCGGGGCCAGGTGGACTCAATGCTGGCGAGAGACGAGCCGAGTCGGCAATAGTGGCTCGAAGTTCAGGCCCGTGCCTGCTGGCTCTGGCTCGGGGACTGGTTCCTGGCAGCCGCCAACCAGGCCTCGGCCGCGCGGGGGGAGCGCAGCCGGACGAAGGTCAAGTGGGAATACCGGGAATCCCCCTGTATCGCGGTGTACTCGCGGCGCCGGCGGCGGTAGGTGCGGAGCGCCCACAGCAGGAGCGAATCCCGGCCGACCTGGCTCCGCCACTCCTCGCGGTTGCCACTCCAGAGTTCCTCGCGCGTCACCAGCCGCCCTAGCGTCCGCCGAATCAGGCGCCACAGGATGAGCGGCAGCGGGTAGTCCAGCCAGACCAGGGTGTCAGCCCGGCAGAGGACGATGTCACGCACCTTGCTGTAGTTGCCGTCCACGGTCCAGGTTGCGCCGCTGAGAGCCTGGACGGTGCGTGAGCGGAACGTCTCCAGCGGCGCAGGCGTCCAGTCTGGTCCCCAATGGATGGCGTCCAGCTCCACGTGGGGGCACCCCAGCCGCTGGGCCAGCCGGTGCGCCATAGTCGTCTTTCCAGAGCCGGAGGTGCCGACGACGGCTATGCGGCGGCCGAGGGATGGGAAGAGCGATAGTGTCCGCGCCATGCTAGCATTATACCACCTGGCGAGCGCCAGGGGCGGAATCAGCTGCGCGGCGGGCCGCTGTCAGCGTCTCCGGCCAGGCGCCTACCTCGGCCTTCGCCTGTCTCGGCCCGCCGCGCGGCGCATTGCGGCTTCCACAACATGCGGGCCAGGGCGCCTGGCCCGATACCCAGGGCACCGGGCCAGGCGTGGCAGAAGCCACAGCGTACGCGCTTGTGGACAACGCTTGGAGCAGCTTGTGGGAATTGGGGCTTTCCGGCCAGGCCTCTAGGGGACTGCCTGGGCTGTACGCGCCCTCCGCGCCCGGGACTGGCGGTAGTAGGGGGATTTCTGAAGCAGCCAGTAGCGAACCAGGGGCCGGAACACCCGAATCAGGTACCGCCTTGCACCCAGCTCCTCTTTCATCTCCTGAAGGTAATCACTCAAATCACGGCGCTGGTAGTCGAGCAGCAGTTGACTCACGGCGGTATCTACCCAGTCAGTGCAGAAAGGTACCGAACCAAAGGCTTCCTCGGGCAGCATACCGACTCCCGTCGCCTCCAGGGTCCGGGACACAATCTGGCGATAAGTGTACTGGCAATTGGGACCGCCGCCTATCAGCCACGTCCTTCCCCACACCTCGTCGCGCTCCAGGGCATTGGCAATGGCCAGTCCCACATCGCGCGTGTGGGAGAACTCCATCCGGTTATCCAGGGGAACGTCGAACATTGCTGGATCCAGCTGGATGCGGACAGGCAGGGTCGCAGATAGGCGAAAGATGGTCCACTCCAGCCCGGACTCCCTCACCATGGTCTCGCACAGCACCTTGTGCCGGGAATAATGCTCGACCGGCCGGACCGGGTCGTTGACCGTCCGCGGCGGGGGCTGATCCTGAGTGCGGCCGTAGACGTGGTACGAGGAGGCAAAGAGAATCCTGGGCGGCGAAGCCAGGACCCGCATCGCTTCAAGTAGATTATGAGTGCCGCCCACGTTGATCGCCTGCGCCCAGTCGGGGCGGTCCTCGCTCCCCACGCCGGTAGCCGAGAGCTTGGGGATCACAAAGGCCAGGTGAACCACCACCTCCTGTCCCTGAACTGCAGCAGCCACCTCCTCCGGACAGCGCAGGTCCCCCCACACCACCTCGGCCCGGCCGGAGAGTCTCCTGGCAGCCCTCCGATTTGCCCTTGTGTCGAGGTCGAAGCAGCGTACCTCGTGACCTCGCTCCAGCAGCTCCTCCAGGGCGCTGGTCCCGACGTTCCCAAATGCTCCAGTGAGTAGAACTCTCATCTCGCTCCTTCCTTGTTAGACACAGTATTGTGCCGGCCTTGGGCGGCTGCCCGGCCGGGCAGCGACTGCGGGCGCGCCCGGGTGCCGCTCCATGCTCTCTGCCAGCGCGAGCCGGCGACCACGATCACCCTGTCGATCACGCCTCACGTTCCACACCCCCGGCCTCCAGCCCCTTCAGGAGCATCCCCACTCCTTCCAGGGCGACCTGTCCCCAGTCGGCTCCCTCGGGGTCAAGCAGCGCCTGCAGGAGCAGACCCACCGACATGGAGACCAGCACCTGGGCGGCCGTGTCGGGCTCAACGGCCCGCAGGCTGCCCTCGGCGATGCCGGCCTCTATCGTCTGAGCGAAAAAGGCGCGATAGCGCCGATACGGCTCTATGGTTGCCTCCAAGACGGCCGGATCCCGCCGGGACTCGGTCAGGAACTCCAGAAAGATCCCCAGTTGGCCGTGATCCATCTCAAAGACGGGGCGGGCCATCGCTGCCATGTCGAGAAGCCCCTCGCGGGCCGTCCCGGCCTGAAGCCGGGCCGCGTCCAACCCCTCGTCCAGCCCCGACAGCCACCCGTTCAACAACTCCAGAAAGAGGGCCTGCTTGCTCTCGAAATGGTGGTAAAAGGCACCCTTGCTGACGCCCGCGGAGCGGCAGATCTCCGCCACGCCGGCCGCGTTATAGCCGCGCTGCGCGAAGCAGCCGGCCCCCGCCTGCAGGATGCGGCTGCGGGCCCCCTGCCCTCGTCGTTGTCCCTCAACAGTCATTCTCATCCTCGCTACATACCGACCGGTCGGTATGATTCTAGTCCGTTATCACCTCTGAGTCAAGTAGGAGATTGGTCCCAGGCGCTCGCGCAGGGCGGAGCGTGAAGCCAGGGAGAGCCGACTACCGGTCAGGCACTGGCACGCACCGAACACCGCCGGCCGGCGGCCCTCGCAGCGGTTCTTGACCGGGAAACCCTGGCTGGCTAGAAGCACGCTACCTTGAGTGTCGCCAGACTCCTTTGACGGAGGAATCGATGCAGCTACCGGAGGGAGAGCTAGACGTCCTCGCGGTTGGCGAGACGCTGATCGATTTCATCTCCGAAGAAGAGGCTGAGACGCTGCGGGAGGCTAACACCTTCCGCAAGCACCTGGGCGGGTCGCCGGCTAACATCGCGGTGAACGTGGCCAAACTCGGCGGGAGTTCGGCCGTGATCTCCAAGACCGGCATCGGCGCCTTTGGGCAGTTTCTGAAAGCCGAACTGCGGCGGAACGGTGTAGGGACCGAATACCTGGTGATGGATCACCGCGTTCACACCAGCATTGTTTTCGTCTCCCGCACCAGCGGTACGCCGGACTTTGAGCCCTCTCGCGACGGCGACTAAATGCTGGATCCGCGCGAGGTGGACGAAACGGCCATAGAGCGGGCCAGGCTGATCCACGCCTCCACCTTTGCCCTCTCGCGAGAACCATGCCGCTCGGCTGTCAGGGAGGCCTTTCGCCTCGCCAGGAAGCACGACAAGATCATCTCTCTGGACCCGAACTATAGCCCCGTCATCTGGCCCGATCGGCGAGAGGCTCTTGAGGTGCTGGACGAGATGCTCTCCTACGCTCACCTCACCAAGCCCTCGCTGGACGATGCCAGGCGCATCTTTGGATCGGACCGGGAACCCGAGGAATACGTCGCGGGGGTGATGGGGTCGGGGCCGGGAGCCGTGACCGGCATTGCACTCGAGCTTCTCCTGCGGTATAGTCATGCAGGAGACTAGAGTCGAGCGGTAGCGAGCCACTGTAGCACAAGTTCCCTGGGACCAGGCTCGCCGAGGGATTGGATCAGACCTGGAGGCAAGGATGGAACACAGACCACTGGGACACAGCGGCCTTGTCGTCTCGGAACTCTGCTTGGGGACGATGATTTTCGGCGAGAGCAGCGAGCGCAGTACGGACGAGCCGACGGCCGTGCGCATGGTTCACCAGTACCTGGAAGCCGGGGGTAACTTTGTGGACACGGCCGACGTCTATGCAGGTGGCCGCTCCGAGGAGATCACCGGCCGGGCGCTCAAGGGCAGACGCAGCCAGGTGGTGTTGGCAACCAAGGTGCGGTTCCCGACGGGACAGGATCCGAACGACGTTGGCCTGTCCCGGCGGCACATTATGGCCGCCTGCGAGGCCAGTCTGCGCCGCCTCGGCACTGATTACATCGACCTGCTCTATGCCCACATGTGGGACCCTGTCACGCCCATAGAGGAGTCCTTGCGCGCCTTTGAGGACCTCGTGACTGCCGGCAAAGTGCGCTACATAGGCGTCAGCAACTTCAAGGCGTGGCAGGTGATGAAAGCGCTCGGCGTGTGTGATGCCCACGCCTGGGTCCGCTTCATCGCGGCTCAATACCAGTACAGCTTGGTAGTGCGTGACATTGAGCGCGAGTTCACCTCGCTGTTTGAGACTGAAGGGTTGGGGCTGGTACCGTGGGGACCACTGGGCGGCGGGTTTCTCTCCGGCAAGTACAAGCGCGGCGAGAGGCCAACCGCCGGCCGCATCGCTACAACGCCTGATCGTGACGAGGAATCCTGGGCGCGCCGCGCCACCGAGCGGAATTGGGCAATCCTGGACGCAGTAGACGAGGTGGCCAAGGCCCGGGGCAAGAGCTACTCGCAAGTCGCTCTGGCCTGGCTGCTTGCCAGGCCTACCGTTGTGGCCCCCATCGTCGGGGCGCGTACACCGGAGCAGTTGGCAGACAACCTCGGGGCCATCGGCTGGAAGCTCACATCCGAAGAACTCACCCTGCTGGACGACGCCAGTGCCATCGAAGAGGGTTATCCCTACCGGATGATTCGCGTCTATGGCGCGCGCTGACACCGACGGCGCAGCATCGGCGCGAAGGAGCGCGTGACACTAGTTTCATCAGGAGAAGATGGCATGGAGGAAACCACATACCTTCCACTTGACGTCATCCACAGATTCATGCTGGACGTTTTCCAGGCGCTGGGCGTGCCCCCGGCCGACGCCCGCATCTGCGCGGACGTGCTGATCGCGTCCGATCTCCGGGGGATAGAGTCTCACGGCGTCGGCCGGCTGAAATACTA
>JAUVHW010000417.1 GCA_030593075.1 Ardenticatenales bacterium | reverse complement strand
TGGTATTCGGGCATCATGCGTTTCACCCAGTTACAACAAGACCCTCGCTCCTGGCAGTAGATGAACGCCAGGACCTGACTGCCGACGTCTATCTAGTCGGCAAACGATAATGTGCGCACGCCGTCGGCATTCAGCACCTCTAGCGAGGCACCCCTGATCCCAGAGGTCGCGGCCGATTCAAGGGCCGCCAGGTAGGCACTTTCCTGTTCCATGACCCCTGCTGGTTCCGCACACATCATGCGGGTGACCCCGACCGGACCAATCGAGATGCTCTCGCCGGCGACCTCGTAGGATGCAAAGTAGCTGTTGCAGCCGGCGCTGCCGCTTGCCTGGCCGTCCTTGAATTCCGCCGTGATCTCCGTGCCGGCCAGAACGGATGCAAAACCACCTTGTCCCTCGTTGTGTCCGGTCAGTCGCCAGGTCGTGCCCGTCAACGGCGCGGGTTCGACCACCGAAAAGGTCAACACCGTCTCGCCGTCCGCATTCGTGATCTGCAGCTCGCCCTCGACGATCGCGTACGAAGCGGCGCTCTCCAGGGCCCCCAGGTACTGCGCCTCCTGTTCGTTCAGCGCAGGTTCACAGGCCATCATGGTAGCCCCAACAGGACTGATCGTCAGACTGCTGCCGGCCACCTCGTAGGAGGCAAAGTAGCTGTTACAGCCGGCGCTGCCGCTTACCTGGCCCTCGCTGAACTCTGCCGTGATCTCGGTGCCCGCCAGCACGGCCGCAGTTTCGCCCCGGCTGTTCACGTAGGAGTCCAGCTTCCAGAGCACGCCTTCCACGCCGGCCGCGCTCTCCGCGCCGGGGGCCTCGGTCTTGCTGACCACCTCAACCAGCGTCCATTTGATGGAAGAGGCATCGGCCGGGGGATCCTCAATGGTCTCTTCTGTTATCCGCAATTCGTACTCGTAACCCTCCTCATAATCAAAGCCTTCGATCTGATCGTAGAAAAGGCTCCACTCATCATCCGGGTCCTCTCTGACGAGGTAGCACTGCTGCGGAGCCGCACCCACGCAGTCCGCCGTGTAGGAGGCAACAAAGATCGTCTTCTCTACGGTGCTTCCCGTCTCTGGTGCGCATGCAAATAGACTTGCGCTGACCACCAGCAATGCCATCAGCATGTTGACCGTGTTCTTTGTCATTGTTCTCCTCTCTCCTCTTGCTCGACTAGTGTAGCTATTGTTTCGCCGAATCATCAACGTTCTCCTCTCTCTTTCTGCTCGACTTGCGTAGCTATTGTTCCGGCGAATCATCAATACTCTCCTCGATTGTCAAGTCGAGACACTCTACCTGGACGGCAACCGATTTGGCTTTGTTCCCTCTTTCGGTGGATGATATCCGATTCTCTGGGCTTTGCGGCCAGCACCCCAGGGGCGGTATGCATTGGAGCTGTGGCCGTCGTGACTCTCGACAAGCTCAACACACACTCTGCTCACCGGCCATAACTGAAAGAACGGACGAGGGCCAGAGCCAGTCCCTCGCTGCCTCCCGCGGCGTCAGCGCGCTTTATGTCAACCGTCGCCCAGCGGCCGCCAGGCTGGTGATGTCGTTCACGGCCGCCAAGCGATGATAGGCGTTGCTGCTGCCGAGGAGCGCCACAAAGTGGTCCCACCCGGGATACAGGGCCAGGGGCTGGCCCTTGCTGATCAGTAGCGGCACCTTGAAGCAATGGTACCGGTAGACCTCCTCCTTGGAGACCACCCCTTCCAGCATCTCTGCCAACGCCGCCCCATTCTCGGTAGCCAGCTGCATGGCTTCTTCCAGGTCGCTGTCCTTGCTGCTGGCCAGGGTCTTATGTAAACCTGGTGCCGGAAACTCGGCCTCCTTGCATTCCATCTCTCTAATCTCAGCCGCTGGTGGCGGATTTGCCCGCCTGGTGGTATTCTACCTCGACTGATGGCAAAGAGCGCTCCCGCCCGGCCGGCGAGTTGACTCGGAGTGTACCGGACCCCGGCCGGTCGCGCCCGAGAATGGCCTGACGCGGC
>JAUVHW010000071.1 GCA_030593075.1 Ardenticatenales bacterium | reverse complement strand
AGCAGAACCTGCGCAGGAGGAGCCCCCACCAGTCGAGCCAAGCCTCACCGCCCCCGAAACCGCGCCAGCAGCGCGGCCGGAGCTCGAGCCACCTGCCCCCGTGAGTCGCAGGCCAGAGCCGCCGGACCTGCCACCGGCCGCACCCAGACGCGCTGAGACGCCACCTGAGGCCGAGCCGCACCCAGTCCGGGAGGAGCCGGCGGCGGCAGAACCCGCGCCCGAGGAACCACCGGCGGCCCCTATACTCTCCGCGGCCGAACCGGCACTCGAGCCGGCCACGTTTCCACCGGCGCCACCCGTGGCGCCGCCCATGCCACGGCCACGCGTTCTGGCCTCCCCGGTGAGCCTGAAGGCCGACACGACCCAGGCAGTTGAGCCGACCGAAAAGGTCAGTCCCGCCCTGCCTGCGACTCTGCCAGCTCCTCCCTCCGCACTACCGCTCCGCACCATTCTGCCGGGGCCAGTGGCTGCGCCGGCGCGGGTACCCGAGCGCCTCACGCCGGCAGCCGAGGTTCGGCCGTTCGTCGAGCGGCCGCCGAGCCTGGTGAGCCCGAAACCAAGACAAGAGGCCAAACCACGACTGTTTGAGCTGCCGGTCGCCGAGCCTGCGCCGCTCCCCCTGCGCCTGCCCGTGACTCCGCCGCCTATACAGCGCCAGGAGGATGCTCCGGCCGGTGAGCCAGCGGCAGAATCAGAAGAAGCCACCCGGCCGGAGAGCCCAGATGTGGCCAGACTGGCTCGAGAAGTATACCAAATGCTCAAACGGCGTCTGATTGTGGAACGCGAACAGTTCCGGGGATTCTGAGTCCTGGAGAGAACATCATGAAACCAGAGAAGGCTACCATTTCGGGAAAGGTCGAAGGCCAGCAACTCGAGGCCCAGTGCCTTTTCAATCCCAAAGAGTACACCATCTCTCGCACCAACAAGTGGGACCTCAAGTTCACCAAGGGGAAAAACGTCCCAAAAGTGGTCTTCAAGGGGGGCGACGCTGCCACCTTGAAAATGAAGCTCTTCTTCGACACCTACGAGGAAGGAACTGACGTGCGCGAGCACACCCAGAACCTCTGGAAGTTCATGCGCATCGACAAAACGCTCAAGAACACGAAATCGAAAAAGGGACGACCACCCGAGGTCGTGTTCACCTGGGGACAGAACTGGTCCTTCGACGCAGTCATCGACAGCCTGTCCCAGACCTTCACCCTCTTCACCGATGAAGGCATCCCGGTCAGGTCCACCATTGACGTCACCTTCAGACAGGCCAAAGACTTGGAAGAGTTCGCCGCCACCAATCCTACCTCGGGCGGCGGTGAACCCCAGCGGATCCATGTGGTGCAGGCGGGCGAGCGACTGGACTGGATCGCCTACCAGGAATATGGCGACTCGACCATGTGGCGGCTCATCGCACAGGAGAACAACCTGATCCGCCCGCGCAGCATGCGTCCAGGACAGAAGCTGATCATCCCGGCGCCGTGATCCAGAGGTCATTAGGCACATCGCGGTGACGGAACAGGAGTTGGCATATGCCCGACCTGCTCTCCCACTTTAGCATCAAGCTGAACCAAACCGACGCTCCGGCCGAGATGATGGACGACCTGTCAGAGATCGTCGTCGAGACGAACCTCCATCTGCCTGCCATGAGCATCATCCGGCTCCACGATCCGGAGATGAAGTGGGTGGACTCCAACGAGTTGGCCGTGGGAACTCCGGTGGAGATTGCGGCCCAGGCACAGGACGATTCCAGCCCCACCACGGTGTTCAAGGGGGAGATCACAGCCCACGAACCGGAGTTCAACCAGGCCACTCCCAGTTTTCAGGTGCGCTGCCATGATCGGGCCCATCGGCTGCATCGCGGCCGGAGACGGCGCGCCTTCTTGAACGAGACGGATGGCGGCATTGCTAGGAAGTTAGCTGACGAAGCAGGGCTCACGCCCCAGGTTGGCTCGACCTCTACGACCTATGACTATCTGTTTCAAAACAACCTCACCAATTGGGAGTTCCTGCAGGAACGGGCCCGGCGCATAGGGTTCGATTGCTTCGTCGACGACCAGACGCTCCATTTCGAACAGGCGGGGGGCTCCCAGGGCCAAGTGGACCTGGAGTGGGGAACCGACAGCTTGAGGACGTTTCGGCCGCGCCTCTCGACCTGCGGCCAGGTGAAAGAGGTGGTGGTACGGGGCTGGGACCCCAGGAACAAGCAGGAGATCATCGGAACGGTCACTCAGGGGCAGGGGCAGCCCCAGATTGGCGAGAGTGAATCGGGCGGGCAGACCTCCGAGAGCGCCTTCCGGCCCGCGCCACAGGCCAAAATGACAATCGTGGACCGTCCAGTCCATTCGGTGGAAGAGGCCACGGCATTTGCGCAAGCCATTGCCGATGATCTCAGCGGGGACTATATTCGTGCCGAGGGAGAGGGAGACGGCGATCCTCGGCTGCAAGCCGGAACCACGGTCAACATCACCGCGGTGGGTAACCGCTTCAGCGGGCAGTATCTCGTCACCCGCGCCGTCCACAGCTACGCCGCTGAAGAGAGGTACACGACCAGGTTCAGTGTCACCGGCCGGCGGGCCCTGTCGGTGGGGACCTTGCTGACCAGCGAGGCCGACGTGCGCGATTCCAGACTGCCGGGGGTGGTTGTCGGACTGGTCACCAACCTCGATGACCCTGACCGGATTGGGCGGGTCAAGGTCAAATTCCCCTGGCTGGAGGACCAGGCCGAGAGCACGTGGGCCCGGGTTGCCACACCCATGGCGGGTCCGGACCGCGGGTTCTACTGGCTGCCAGAGGTCAACGATGAGGTGCTGGTCGCCTTTGAGCACAATGATGTCAACTTCCCGTATGTCCTGGGAGCGCTGTGGAACGGACAGGACAAACCGCCAGAAGGCACAGCTGAGATTCTGAGCCCTGACGGCAAGGTTAATCAGCGGGTCATCAAGACCCGGGAGGGGCACCTGATCGTCCTGGACGACTCGCCGGGCCAGCCGGGTATCACCATCATCGACAAGACAGGCAACAACAAGATCGAGATCGACTCGACCCAGAACAAGATCACGCTTCAGTCCGATGCCGACTTTGTCATCCAAGCCAAGGGGAAGGTGCAGATCAGCGGCGACCTGGGGGTGGAGATCAAGAGCAATGCCAACGTTGACGTCCAAGCTTCGGCCAATGTGGAGGTGCAGGGAAGCGGGCAGGTCAACATAAAGGGGAGTCTGGTCAATTTGAACTAGTGCTGTGCGAGGTTGATTCTGCCTGACGGTCCGGGCAGCAATCGTGATGTGCGGCTTATGAGACAGGCTTGCAGGGTCCAAGAGGGTTGACAATGGGAGTGACAAAGCAGACTTTCCTGGGTACCGGTTGGCGCTCGCCCATGAGCATCGACAGCCAAGGGGGGGTGGCGCTGGCTCACGAGGAGGACGACATCCACGAGGCGCTCCTGAATATCTTACAGACAGCGCCGGGCGAGCGAGTGATGCGGCCGGAATATGGCTGCGACATCCACGGCCTGGTCTTTGCCCCCATCAACGCCCGAACCATCGGCCAGATCATCCGTGAGGTGCAGCTGGGGCTCGCCCGCTGGGAGCCCCGCATCGAGATCCCCGACGTGGAGGTCACCACTGACCCGGACAACGACTCGAGGTTGTTGGTCCACGTGCGGTATCGGATCAAGGCAACCCACGACGAACGAAGTCTAGTCTACCCATTCTACATTATTCCCGAGGAAAGATAATCATGGCACTGCCGGTTCCGAACCTGGATGACCGCACTTTTCAGGACCTCGTCGATGAGGCGAAGCAACTGATCCCTCGCTACTGCCCAGAGTGGACGGACCACAATGTGAGCGATCCAGGGATCACGCTGATTGAGCTTTTTGCCTGGATGGTAGAGACCTTGCTGTATCGGATCAACCAGGTGCCCGACTTGCATTATGTCAAGCTAATGGAGCTGATCGGGCTCAAGCTTCACGAACCGACCGCTGCCCAGGTACCAGTTACCTTCTGGCTCTCCGCTCCCCAGGACAGCGACGTTACTATTCCCAAGGGGACGGAGGCGGCTACTGAACGCCGAGAAGGAACCGAAGCAATTGCGTTTGCCACGAGCGAGGACCTGACCGTGCGGGTGCCGACGGTGGAGCACTGCTTCTCCGGGACGACCGAGGAAGACGGGGACCTGACGGACCAGATGCCGGACCTGGAAGCGCGCGGCCGTGGCTTTCTTCCGTTCCTCGGCACGCCCCCGCAGGCTCGGGACGCTCTCTACCTCGGCTTCTCCCAGGATCTGAGCCAGCACGTCCTGTCACTGGAGGTCACGTGCGAGGTGGCCGGCGGCGCCGGCGTGGACCCGGAGGACCCCCCCTGGGCGTGGGAAGGCTGGGACGGAGAGACGTGGCAGCCAGCGCCCCTGGAGTTTGACGAGACCGGTGGCTTCAACGAGACAGGTACCCTGCGCCTGTTCCTGCCCGACCTGGAAGAGAGAGCGCTGGGTGGAAAGGAGGGCTACTGGGTGCGCTGCCGGCTGGAGGATCCGGCCGACAGGCCGGCCTACAGCCAGGCACCGGAGCTGAATTCCATAGTTCCCTATTCCATGGGCGGGACCGTGGCTGCCTCCCACTCGGTTACGGTGGTGAACGAGATCGTGGGGCGCAGCGATGGCTCTCCGGGCCAGATCTTCCAGCTGCGACACTTCCCTATCCTGGAACGCCGCGCCGGAGAGACGATCATGGTCTCCGACGATGGGGACGGGTGGGTAGAGTGGGAGGAGGTGGCGGACTTGGCGGATTCGGGTCCCGATGATCTCCACTTTACGCTGCAGAGTGTGACGGGCGAGCTTCGTTTCGGTCCCAGCCTACGCCAGCCAGACGGCGACATGCGCGCTTTCGGCGCTGTCCCGCCTCGGGGAAAGCACATGCGTTTCTCCCGCCATCGCTATGGGGGAGGCCTGATCGGCAACGTGCAGAAGGGCAAACTCCGCATACTAAAGACCTCCATCCCCTACGTGGCGCGGGTGCAGAATCGCTTCCCTGCTGCCGGCGGGACGGATGCTGAAAGCATCGAGTTGGCCAAGACGCGAGCGCCCAGCGTGATCCGGGCTCGGAACCGGGCCGTGACCGCGGACGATTACGAGTTTCTGGCGAGAGAGGCGGCAAGGGAGGTGGCCCGCGTCCGCTGTATTCAGCCGGCCGGACGAGAGGGCGACCCCAGCCCAGGTACCGTGTACCTGCTGATGGTTCCGCAGGTTCAGACCCAAGCCCAGGAGATCGACCCCGACGACCTCAAGCTATCTGAGGAGCTGAAGGAGCAGGTCCGGGCCTATCTGGACGAGCGGCGTCTGCTGACAGTGCGGCTGGAGATCCGCGAACCAGAGTACGTGGTGGTCTCGGTGGAGGCTCACGTTAAGGCGGCCCCACACCTCACTGCAGAGCGAGTCCACCGCCGGGTGTCGGACCGGCTCTACGAGTTCCTGAACCCGTTCACCGGCGGGGAGGCGGGTAGCGGATGGCCTTTCGGCCGTGACTTGTTCATCTCGGACGTGTACTCCTGCGTCCAGCAGGTGGAGGGGGTAGCCTACGTCGAAGAGGTGAAGGTATTCGAAGTGGTCAAGAGCGGCAAGGGAAAGGCTCGCAGACGGCCGACGGATAGGGTCGAACTGCCGGCCAACAGCCTGCTCTGTTCCTACAGCCACGAGGTGATAGTGGCATGAGTGAGGGCACCTCCGCCGCAGGACCTCCTAAGAAAGAGAAGGAGCAGAAAGGGGACTATGGCTGGCTATCACTGCAGCGCAAGTCCGGCCAGACCACCCGCCGAACTCTAACTCAGGCAGTCTACCAGATAGGCCGCGAGATTGGCAATGAGCTGGTGCTACCCGACCAGGCGATCTCGCGGCGCCACGCGCGCATCCTATGTACCGCAGAGGGCTGCCAGATCGAGGACCTGAGCAGCCGCAACAAGACCTACCTGAACGACGTAGAGCTGCCGCCTAACAAGCCCCAACCGCTCACGGACGGGGACATGATCCGGCTAGGTGACTACCTGCTCGTCTACCACATGCCGGAGCCCGAGCCGGAGCCAGAGCCAGAGGAGGCCGAGTTTGTCCTCACCTTCGCGGAGGCACCTCCGCCGCCAGAGCTGCCCAGCGTTCCAGTCGCCTGGCCGCTGCCTCCGCGCAGCAGTTACTTGCAGTACTTGCCCTCATTCTTCTCTAGGGACGGCCTTTTTGACCGGTTCCTGATGATCTTTGAGTCCATCCTGGCGCCCATTGAACAGGCCGTGGACCACGTACCCCTGATCCTGGACCCACGCACGATGCCGACAGACCTGCTGCCATGGGTCGCTTCCTGGCTGGACCTGACGTTGAACGAGAACTGGCCGGAGGAACGCCGTCGTGACCTGATTCGGGCCGCGAGCGACCTGTACCGCTGGCGGGGTACGCGCCGGGGACTGAGTCGTTACCTGGAGATCTATGCGGGGGTCACGCCGGAACTGGACGACGTGTTGGACCAGCCCCAGACCTTCCGCGTGACGCTACAAGCGCAGGCCGATGAGCCGATAGACGAAGAGCTTGTGCGGGCGATCATTGAGAACGAAAAGCCGGCACACACTGCCTACGAGCTCTCGATCAAGCGGAGGAAGCGCAGCAAGAAAGATGGATGACCTGATCGGCCTCACCATCAACAACTACCAGATTGAGGAGAAGCTGGGCCAGGGGGGAATGGGGATCGTCTACCGGGCCCGGCACCCGATCTTGGAGATAGACGTAGCGCTCAAGGTGATGCGGCCGGACCTGGCGGATCAGGAGGGATTCTACGGCCGGTTCGAGCGCGAGGCGCAGACTATCGCTCGCCTGCAGCACCCTGGCATAGTCGGCGTGACCAATTTCGGCCAGCACGACGGGGTGACCTACCTGATGATGGACTATGTAGAAGGTCCCTCGCTGCGGGCGCTACTGCAGGATTCGCCGTTTGGACTGCCGCTGGAGGCAGCTCTGCGGCTGACCATAGAAATGGCGCAGGCGCTCAACTACGCCCATGGCAAGGTGGTCCTGCACCTGGACCTGAAACCGGACAACATCCTGCTGGACGCCAGCGAGGTGCGGCGAGGGGAGGCCCATGACGATTGTCCCTACCGGCCGGTCATAACTGACTTTGGCCTGGCCAAGCTCCTGGTTGCTCCAGGCGTCGCGATCGAGGCCACGATGCTGGTGGGCACGCCCCACTACATGTCGCCCGAACAGTGCACGGGCGAGGCGCTGGACGAGCGGTCGGACATCTACTCGCTGGGCGTGATGCTGTACGAGATCCTGACCGGCCAGCGGCCGTTCCCAGTTACTTCGATAGTGGACGCGGTTCGCTACCACACTACGCAGATACCAGACCCACCCAGCGCGCACATGTCCACCCTACCCGCCGCTCTCGAGGACCTGGTGCTCCGGATGCTGGCCAAGCCCCCTGACCAGCGCCCGTCGTCGGGGGAAGAAGTGGCAGACACCCTGGCGGGTCTGCTGGGCTCGCCGACGCCAGTTCTAGAGGAGAGAGTGCCGGCAGTGGCACCGGCTGCAGACGCGGCCGTAGTCACGCCAACCGGGCAGGTGGCCTGGTCTGCCGATCGAGCGCCGGTCTACATCCAAGTAGTGTATGAAGGGAGACAGCTCGACCGCTTCCCCATGAATGCCGAGTCCATCATAGCGGGGCGGCTCCCCACGTGTGACCTGCGCCTGGAAGCGGGGGACAGGCTCGTCTCCAAGCGCCACTGCGAGATCTGCCGGCGGAACGGCGAGATGATGGTACGGGACCTGCACAGCACCAACAAGACCTACCTGAACGATGCAGAGCTGACACCGGACGTGCTCACCCCGTGGCCGGCCCGAGCGGCCGTTCGGGTTGGTCTGTTCACCCTGACGTGGGCGCTTTCGCAGACCGGCGAACTTGGCAGGGCACCCGAGCCACCGCAGGCGGAGCCCGGGCCGCGTGGAGACTCGCCTACGATCAAGTGTGAAAATGGAAGGCCCAGGACACTCAGACTCTCTCAAGAGCCAGTGATCGTCGGCCGCCTACCTGCCTGCGACATGGTGGTGGCTAACGCGGCGGTCTCCAAACAACACTGCCAACTCCGGTGGGATGGGAGACAGGTAGAGGTTAGCGACCTGGGCAGCACCAATGGAACGTTCCTGGGTGAGGAGCGGCTGGAGTCAGGACGCTGGTGTCCGTGGCAGCCAGACACCCCGCTGCGCATTGGGCCGTATGCGATACAGCTCGACTGAGCGGGAGGGCCGTCAAGCGCAGGAGCAGACTGCGCTCATGGCACCAGCGCTTGGAGCGACCGGTCAGTGCTTCTTGCGCCGGAACCTCAGCCGCACCTGCCCTATCCGGATCTCATCACCGTCTTTCAGAAGCAGACCGTGATCGGGCACTCTCTGCTCGCTCACCCAGGTGTTCTGACCGCTGTGGTTAAACACCCGGTATTTACCCCCGTGCTCGGGAATCAGACTCATGTGCAGCCGAGAGACGCTTCTGTCGGCAAAGACGACTTGGGCCTTCTCACCGGAGCGGCCGAACGTGAGTTCGGCTTTGATCTCGATGGGAGTGCGCGTCGAGGTCTGGCCCTGGACAACGTCCAGCCAGGCAGTACCCTTGTCCTTGCCGGTAGCCTGGCCGATTTTGGGTTTCTTGATGCGGAGCGGGCCAGTCAGCCGCTGGATACTGATCAACACCTTGTCAAAGGGACGAAAGAAGGTCTGGCGGCGCAAAAAAGCAATCGGCGAGCGCCCTAGAGCCGACAAGCGTCGTCTGTAAGCAAAGAAAGCGATCACGAGCGCGCCCAACGAGAGGCCGGAGAGTGTCAGGCACCCCAGGTGCTCCTTCGCCAGCCCCAACGCGGACTTGACTATACCCGGCGACGGCGTCTCCGAGGCCACGGGAGCGGATTCAGCATCGCCTATCTGAATGGCGACGGGGATCTCGAGACTCTGGCCGGTTAGCCCGAGCTCGTCAACGACCTCAACGCGCAGCGAGTAGGGCCCGGCCTCCAAGTTGGAGATGTCCCAGACCAGACTGCGGTCATCCGATGTGGTTAGGTCCAGTTGCTGCTGCACTATGCCGTTCACGCGCAGCTGAACAGTGGTTATCTGGCGCTCGTGGCCGTCCGGCCATTCCCAGTGGTATTTGATGGGCTGGGTCCTGGGTTCATGTTCCGCCAGGCTCGCATTCAGCTTGGGAGCGCTGCGCAGGATCACGTCGTTGGGCTGCGGCAAGGTGATCTCCACCTGCGGGTCCAGCACCGTGATGTCAAAGCCATACGAATCGCCAACCCCGGCCTGAGTCTGCACCCTGACACTGTGAGACCCAGAAGCGACGATTCGCGAGCGATAGGTGACCGCGTATTGGAGACGATGGCTGCTCAGAATCTCCCACAGCGGCGCCAAACTGGCGGGAGAATCCAAGGTGTAGAACTGACCATTGGAGAGCTGTGCCAGCTGCTGCATGGTCTGTTCGCCCATCGGGTTCTCGCCTAGCATGACGGTGAACAGGGGAATGTTCTGCTCGCTGGCCAACGTCGCTACGCTCTCCGCGCTGCGCGCGCTGCTGGCAGCGTCACCGGCAGAGAACACCATCAGAGCTCGATACATGCCGGGCGTGGGGGTCTGGTCCTGCAGCCCAGCCAGCGTGTCAGCAATCAAGTCATTGAGCGGGGTGGCAGGCTGAAACGAGGGCTCATAGTAGGCGCCGCTCTCCTGGATGAATGCGTTGGAGACGCCAACGTGATAACTGGTCTCAACCAGGGTCTCGACCTGCTGCCCGGTACCGACGATCACTGCTGCATAGTCAACATCTTCGTCCATCCAGGACGGGGAAGCATAACTCTCGATGGCCTCCCGGATGTCGGACCAGTAGGCCTGCGCCGCCAGATCAGCGTCAATCAGGAAGACGAGGTAGGTGCCGCGGGGAGCGTCGTACGTCGAGGGAGACCTCTCCGCCCCATCCTCGAAGAGCTGGAGCATGTCCGCAAAGAGCCCCGGATAGCGGCCGCCGTTGGCGGAAACGGCAGACACATACACCTCTATCTGAGGCAGCTGGCTGGTGTCCACCCAGGTAATGTGGATGCGAGCGGGCGTCTCCTGGGCATGGACGGCAAGAGATACGGCGAAGACTAGCAGCGCGCAGAGGAGGAATGGGGTATAATGCCCAATGCGTGCGAGCCTCATTGACACCTCCAGAGCAAAGACCAATGATGCGGCAGCGTAGTCACCTGCAGTAGAACGATACAATGGATGCGGCATCCAGTCAAGTGACAATCCTGGTCACCAGCGGAGGCCAGACGGTCAAGACCATCTCTCTCGATTCGGGCGCCATTGTGGCCGGCCGGGACGGGTCCTGCGAGCTGCACCTGGATGACCGAAAGATCTCCCGCCGTCACTGCGAGATCAGGGTGGATGCTGGGCGCGTTGCGGTGATTGACCTGGGTAGTCGCAATGGCAGTCGTCTGGGTGAGACGCAACTGCCTCCCGGTAAGGCGCGGACCTGGACGGCCGGGGTTCCTCTGAACATTGGGCCCTTTGCGCTGCTCCTGAGTTCTGACGCTCCGGCCAGCCCTCCTCCGGCCGAGCCCCCTGCTCGCAGGGTCCCGGCCGCTCCTGCAGCACCCTCCGACCTGCGCCCTCGGCGAATCGCCTGCGGCCTGGCCAAGCCTTCGGTGGTCACTCTAGGAGCACAGCCCATCACTGTGGGGCGCGACAAAAAGTGCGACATGGTGCTAGACGACTCGCGCATTTCGCGCCGCCAGTGCGAGATCCGCCAGGAAGGGGGTCTGGTCTGGGTCAAGGACCTGAGCGGGCGCGGATCAACTCAAGTAGGAAAGCAGGCGCTCCCCGGCGGCGGCCGCCAGGTCTGGCCGGAGGGCGAGCTGCTACACGTGGGGCCTTTTAGTCTGGTGCAGTCAGTAGATACGTCCTCGCCGGCCGCAGTTCGAGGAGCGCCGACATCTGCCACCCTGGAACCAGGGTTAGCCCCTGGTCTGGAGGTCGGGTCGGGCATCGGGGCTCGTATGTGGCTGGGGTGGCTCCAACAACTTCCCTGGGTACCCATCGCATTCGTCGTGGGCGGGCTCTGCCTGGTAGGGGGAGTCGGCGTGGGTGCTTACCGCATGCTGAGGCCAGACGATGACATCGTTGTGGCTCCGACACCAACCGCCCCTGTCGCCGAGACCACCGCTGTAGCCACTCCGGACGCGGTGCCCAGCAGCACCCCCGTTCCCACCGGTCTCTCGGAGACGGCGATGTGGCTGCCAAGTGCAACGCCGCTGCCAACCGTTCCCTGCACTCCCCAGACGGCGGGCTGGTTGAACCTCCCCTTCCCCTACGATGGCAGGAACAAGGGATTCGGCAGCGCCGAGCAGTTTCGAGAGATCTCCCAACGGGCGGCCTCGGGCGGCCGGATCACCAGCTTCTTCGATCACCAGTACCCCTTGTACAAGAGGGAGGCCGAGTACGAGGGCTCCAGGATTCGGGACACGCTGATCATCTTTGACGGCTCGCGCAGCCTGAACAAATGGGACTACCCAGATCAGACAGGCGACTATTACAGCGGCCATCCAGGCATTGACTTTGGGCCCTACGAGTGGGGCAAAGCAACAACGCCGCTCCTCGCCCCGGCCGACGGGGCCTTCGTGGCTGCCGGGACCGACCGTTATGGGAACAACTATGTGCTCATCAAACACGACCGGGGAGAGGACGGCCTCTATCAGACCAGCTATCTTCACTTGCACCGCGACGACCACTTTCGGCGGATGCTCGATCTGGAGCCAGGTACTCCCATCCAGGAGGGCGAACGGATTGGCACAATCGGAAACACCGGGAATAGCACCGGCCACCACCTACATTTCGAAGTCCAGCGCGATTGCGATGGCGACGGAGAGTTCGGGCGCGAAGAGAGAGTGGACCCCTATGGCTTCATCCCCAGCACCGACATTCGCACCGATCCGATGTCGGACTTGGCCTGCGGACCAAGCCAGTATCTCTGGAAGTACACGCTGGATCCGGACGAGGAGGGCGGAGGATGCGCACAGCCCGAACGTCGCTGGCAGCTCGACCCTGCGCCGTTCCAGGGTTTCGTCAGCGTCGCCACCTTTATCTTTAGCACGGCCGACCCGAGCACCCCCACTCGGGTACGGGTCTGGCTGCCGGACTCGGACGCAGAAAAAGTCCTCACCAAGTCGATAGCGGTCTACCGGTACGTGGTTGAGGCAGCCACCGGGGCCGGGAACTGGGAGGTGGTGCCGGATTCCGAGGTAGTCCTGGCAGAGGGCAACGTGTACGTAGAGGTATACCTGAATGTGCCCGGCAAATACACTGTGACGGGCAGACCGCGGAAGGACATCATTCCACCCTCCACGACCATCAAGCTATCTGGCCCCCAGCAGGACGGCAAGTTCGTCGGCGACGTCACGGTAGAGTTCACCTGGGACGATCAAGGCGGTGAAGGAGTGCGCGAAATCAACTACAGCCTGGATTGCGGCCAGACCTGGGATGTATACGCGGACCGCCCGTTCATACTCGAGCGCGATGAACTCGCGCCTTGCAGGCGGGCCGATGACCCCCAGGGCGATGAGCAGGGCCTGCAAGAGGACGAGTACATGATCCTGGCGGCCTCGGTGGACTGGGCAGACAACTACGAACAGCCGCCCGCCCAGCTGCGGTTCAGACTGGTGGCGGCCGGAGACACGGGGTAGAAAAAGGGCATCATCATGGAAGACTGGACTGGTCAGCTCGTCGTCGGCTATCGACTCAGGGAACGGCTCGGTGAGGGCCAGCATGGGGTGGTCTACCGGGCATTTCACACTGCCGAGCACACCGACGTGGCGTTCAGAGTCCTGGCGGACCACCTGAGCCAGCAGCGGACGGTGCTGGCGCGGTTTCAGGAACTAGCAGGGAGGTCGGCCGCGCTGGAGCACCCAGGCATAGTGCGAGTCATTCAGCACGGCTCCTGGCAAGAGCGGGCCTTCCTGGTAATGGAGTTCATCGAAGGGCCCTCCCTGCGCCAGGTCATAGAGCAGACCAGGGGAGAGCTGGGCTGGGCCGACATTGTCCAGATAGGGAGGCAGATCGCCAACTCGCTCACGTATGCGCACGAGCAGCAGATGCTCCATCTGGGGTTGAGGCCAGAGAACGTGCTGCTGGGCCACGAGCAGACAGGGTACAAGGCGATGATCACCGACCTGGGAATGAGCACTCTGTCGGAGGCATCTTTCGGACAGGGCGGCCGCACCGATGACCCCCAGGTGCTGGCGTACCTCTCGCCCGAGCAGTGCGTGGCGAGCCCGGTCAGCGCCAAGACTGATGTGTACGCACTGGGCATCATGCTTTACGAGCTGGCGGCCGGCCAGACGCCGTTCCGCACACCCACCGTGGAACAAGCGGTCTCGATGCACATGAAGACCGAGCCCCGAATGGTGAGCCAGCACCGCATCGACGTGCCATCAGAGGTTGAGTCGCTGGTGATGGCTATGCTGTCCAAGCAGTCCAGGGATCGCCCGGAACTAAAGGACGTGGCGAAGCAGCTCCAATCGGTGCGCCGCAGACTCAATCTAAAGCGCGGCGGCAGCTGGGAGGAGTTTGTGGCCCCGGTCCTCGCCGCGCGGCGACCGAGGCTCAAGCGGGAACCACGGGCGCCGGAGCCGGAGCTTGCTCCCGAGCCATCGACCGCTCGCGCTCAACTGCACATCAGCCGCCGCGGGGAGCGGACGCAGGTCGTGCCACTGGAGGACAGGGGCCGCATTCTGATCGGGCGGGACTCCAAATGCGACGTCGTACTGGACGACCGTCGCGTCTCGCGCCGTCACTGTGAGGTCCGCTGGGAGCACGAGCAGGCCACAGTCACCGACCTGGGGAGCAACAACGGCACGTTTCTAGGCAGTATCAAGCTGATTCCACGCCAACCAGAGGCGATGCGGCCGGGTTCCGCGATCCGGATTCCCCCGTACACGATGCGCCTGGAGGTGATTGAACCGTCGGGCGCCCAGGCCAAGGCGCCCCCACGGGGAGCGGAGGCAGCCCCAGCTGCGATAGGGAGAGACGTGAGCGTCCGACCCGACCAGGATGAGGTGCAGGTGACCCCTGGCTCCTCGCCGGCGACCCTCGTGGTCCATCTGCAGAACATGACCCGCATCGTGGATCACTTTTCGTTGCGGGTTTTCGGGATTCCTGGCAACTGGGTCACAGAACCAGCACACCCGGTCCAGTTGAACCCGCGCCAGGAGGGGAGCGCGACCCTGACCTTTCACCCGCCGCCGGAGCCCAACACCACGGCCGGGCCGCACGCAATCCAGCTGCTCGTTCATTCGCGCGAGCACGACGCCGTGGTCGGCAAGGCTGATGTGGTGCTCTCGGTGGACTCTTTCAGCCGGTTCCAGGCCGACCTGTCACCCAAACAGGTCGAGACCCGGACACGGGCCGATCTGCAGGTGACCGTCGTCAACCAGGGCAACACTCCTGCCAGCTACATGGTCATGGCTGCGGATGACGCCCAGGCGTTGATGTTCGAGATCGAGCCCGACGAGATGGAGCTGGCTCCGGCCGCCAGCGAGACGGCGAAGGTGACCGCCGCCCCGAGGAAGCCCTTCTGGATCGGCAAGGTGCAGCCGTACAGCTTCCAGGTCACGGTCACTTCCGGCACCGC
>JAUVHW010000038.1 GCA_030593075.1 Ardenticatenales bacterium | reverse complement strand
GCCAGAATCGAGAGCTGCTTCTGATCCAGGTCCAGCCCGGCCGCCCTGGTGGCTGACAGCGTCAGCGCAGCAAAGGCGGAAGACGAGGAAGCTATTCCGGCGGAGGCTGGGAAATCGTTGCTCGATTCGATAACGGCCCGCTGTTCGATCCCTGCCAAGGCGCGTACCCGATCCAAGTGGCGGGTCACTCGTTCGAAGGCCGGGCGCTCCGCCGAGCGTCCGTTGATGGTGATACGGTCCACCTCCAACTCGCTGGCAAAACGCACAGTCGTAGTGGTGGTGGCTCCACTGAGGCTGATCGAGATGGAGGAGTTGGCCGGGATGTTGAGCTCATCGTCCGCCTTGCCCCAGAACTTGACCAGGGCCAGGTTGGGGTGGGCGGCCGCCGTCACTGGTTCCATGGAGACTCTCGCGGTTTCCTTGGCTGCAGCGCTCAGAGCTGTGCCGAGGACTCTATGGTCCGGCCGTCCCGCCAGACGCGCAGGCGCAGCGTCTGCCCTGATGTCAGACCTGATTTCAGACCTGATTTCAGAGCGGTCATGATACGGTCCACGTCCCGGTCGGTTGCCACCGGCCGGCCTGCCAGGCCAACGATGACGTCTCCGGCCTGCAGGCCTGCCCTGTCGGCGGCCGAACCGGGCTCCACTTTGCCGACATAGGCCCCAGCCGGCAGTCGCCGGTCTCTCTTGGCGGCGTCGGCGATGGCGACGCCCAACCTGGGCGGTCTGGCAGCGCGCTGAAGCAGCTGGTCGATCAACGGCCGGTTGAAACCTACCGCCACCTGCCCGTCGATTACGACTACCGGGACCCCCTGCTGGCCAGAGATCTGCACCATCTGCTGGCCGGCCGGTCCCGGCTGACGTCGAACTCGGTAAACGGTATCGCCCGCTGATTGAGGTACACCTTGAGCTGGTGGCAATAGCCGCAGGTAGGCGTTGTATAGATCACCACACTGATGGCTAGCCCGGCCTCCCGACTACGGTCATGTAGACAACGCTTTCTTCCTCGCCATCCACGCCGATCAATGCGTTCACCTCGTCGTCGTACAGTGCGGCTATCTGGCAGCTGCCCAATTCCATAGCCACGGCCCCCAGAGCGACGTTCTGGGCAATGTGCCCGGCATCCAGGTAGATGTAGCGGTAGGCCCGCTGCCCGTACTTCCATTTGGAGCGCTGGAACACGGCCGTCCAGACAAACACCGCGCTGGCAGTGGAGGCGATGCCTTGATCGAGGGCTGCCCGAGCGGTAGCTGCCCGGAAATCCCCGACTTGGAGCTGCTCCAGCTGGTGGCCCTGTACGGCATAGTGGTAGATGCCGGGCTCGATTCCCTCGACGTTGTGCAGCGCGAGATAGGTCTCGACAGGATACAACGCGCCGGCCGACGGCGCAGCCCGCAGTTCAGTCGCCTGACTCCTCTGGGTGATCCCCTGCGCCGCCCACAGCAGCTGGGACAGCTCCGGCTCGGTCAGAGGAACATCCTTGAACCGGCGTACGCTGCGCCGCTGCTGTATCACCTGCCAGACTGGAGCACCTCCCAGGTGCTGCGGCGCGCTCAGCTGAATGGTGGGAGCACCGGAATAGCGCTTGTAGGTCTGTGGCCTATTGGCCCAATCCAGCTTCCCTCTCGGCAGCTTGCCGCGCTGATACTTGAGGCTCCGCTGAAAGGTATCTCCGATCCCTGGTTCAGGCATTTGCCCTCCCGGCTCCCTGAGATAGCAGGCAGTACGGCCGTCTGTTCTCTAGAGTGTGGCACGTGGCAGCCAGATGCTTGGCGAGTCGAGCCACCGTGCAGCCGCCTGTCGTTCGTGTTGGCCGGCCCACAGCAAACCGGCCGGGAAGAGACTCTCCTCCCGGCCGGGCCATGGCCTGTGAGCCGTGAGGGATTCGAACCCCCGACCATGGGCTTAAAAGGCCCCTGCTCTGCCAGACTGAGCTAACGGCCCACGGGGACAGTATAGCATGGGGGTGTTTCACTGTCAACGACGCTGGACTAGTGTAAGCGGCGGAGTGCCGGCCCCGCCATCTCTGACCACCGGTGGCCTGTGCAAGGAGCGGTTGTCGTTACCGCCTGCTGGCGCCGCGCTCGCCCCGCCGGGAGCGATCACTCAGCGCGCGAGCCACCTGCCGGTCAGAGTCGCGCTTGGCTATCGCCTGGCGCTTGTCGTACTGGCGTTTGCCGCGGGCCAGGGCAATCTCGACCTTGGCCCGCCCTTCTCTGAGGTACAGCAAGGTCGGGATGATGGTGTATCCTCGAGTCGTGACCTTGCCTGTCAGGCGGTTGATCTGCCGCCGATGCAGCAGTAGCTTGCGCGGCCGTTTGGGCTCGTGGTTCAGCCGGTGCCCATGCTCGTAGGGGGCGATGTGAGCGTCAATCAACCACAACTCCCCGCTGCGCGGGCTCACGTAGGCGTGCTGCAAGCTCACCTTGCCGGCGCGAATCGATTTTATCTCGGTGCCGGTCAGGACCAGGCCTGCCTCGTACCGGTCCTCCAGAAAGTAATCGTGGCTTGCCCGCCGGTTGGTGGCAACTATCTTCCGGCCGTCCGTCATAGCTTTACTCGCCCGCCAGCAGATACTCTATCGCCTGCTCTAGCTGCGGGTCCACGTCGGCAGCCTGGTCTTCCTCGGTGATAGAGACCTCAATGTCGGGCTCCAGGCCGGCGCCGTGAATGGCTCTGTCGTTCGGCGTGAACCAGCGAGCAATCGTGATTCGCAGCTCTGAGTTGTCAGAGAGCGTGTGGGGCGCCTGCACCGATCCCTTGCCGAAACTGGTCTCACCTACCAGGGTGCCCCGGCCGCGATCTTGAATGGCGCCGGCGACAATCTCAGAACCGCTGGCGCTGCCAACGTTGATCAGCACTACCAGGGGAAGCTCTTGGACCAGGCCCTCATCGGTGGTCTCAAAGACCTTCTCCGTACCGCTGCTCCTGCGCTCATAGAGCGCCACTCCTGCTGGCAGGAACTCATCGGCGACCGCCACCGCCTGCCCAAGAAGACCACCGGGGTTGTCGCGCAAGTCCAGGATGAGACCGGCCGGCTGCTGGGTGAGCAGTTCCTTGAGCGCGTCCTGGAGGCGGGCATCCGCCTGCTCGTTGAAATCGTACAGCCTGACGTACGCGATGTTGCCCTCCAGCATCTCGTACTCGACGGTAGGAAAAGGGATGCGCTGCCGAATGATCTCGACGTCAAAGGGTTCCGGCGAACCCGGCCGCCCGATTGTCAGCACCACAGCCGTTCCTTCTGGACCTCGAATCATGGAGATGGTTTCGTACAGGCCCAGCCCCTCCAGCGACCGGCCATTGACTGCTAGCACAACGTCCCCGGATTGCAGCCCGGCCGCCTCGGCAGGCCGGCCCTCAAGCGGATGCACTATTTCCACCTGGCCGGCCCTGTTCAGGCGTACGTAGGCGCCGATGCCCTCGAAGGACCCGCTCATGTCGCTGCGGAGTATCTCTGCCGCCTCGGGTTCGATGAACGAGGTATAGTCGTCGTCCAGCGCCTGCAGTGATCCACGGATAGCGCCGTAGGTGCGCTCCTCGTCGGTAGGCAGCTCACCGTAGAAGTTCTGTTCGATCAGCCCCCAGACCTCCCAGTAGAGGTCGAAGGAGGATTTCTCGCGCACGTCGGCCGCGGGAGCCGGCGGTCCGCCTTCGGGCTCCGAGGTCGGGTCCGCGGGGGCGCCGCTGGTCTCGTTGGCCTCGGTCACGGACGGGCTAGGCGCCAGCGTCGAGGGCGGTGGCTTTTCGGTTGGGGCTGACTGCTCCGCGGCCGGCCCGGTCGGCAGCAGGCTGCGCGTGACAAAGCCGGCGAGAAAGGCAGCCAGTATCAGCGCCCCGGCCGCCGCTACTATCAGGCCAACCTTGATGGCCCTGCGCGCTCCGTCACTCATCATTCCTTACCCGCGACTCGCCGCTCAGGTACTCGATTGCACGCGCCAGCTGGGCATCATCGCCGCCCTCCACGAGGGAGACCACCACGTCGGGAGTCAGACCCTGTCCGTCTAACTGGCGATGATCGGGGGTGTACCAGCGGGCAGTCGTGACGTGCAGGGACGAGCCATCGCTCAGGTCATGGATGTTCTGCACCGACCCCTTGCCAAAGGTGGCGGTGCCAACCAAGGGAGCGCGCCCGTGATCTTGCAGGGCGCCGGCGACGATTTCCGCGGCGCTGGCCGTGCCGCCGTTGACCAGGATCACCAACGGGAGGTCGGTAGCCGGGCCTCCCTTGGACGCTCTGAAGGCCTTTTCCTGCTCGCCTGCCTTGAGCTGGTGGAGAACCACCCCGCCGTCCAGGAAGAGGTCGGCCACGTCAACGGCCGCCTGCAGCAGTCCCCCACCGTTGCTGCGCAGGTCGAGGATCAGCTTGTCCGCCCCCGCCTCCTCCAGCTCTGCGAGAGCGTCTTCCAGCTCGTCCGCGGTGCGCTCGGTGAACCGAGCTAACTGTACGTGGCCGACCGTGGGGTCTTGCTCGAGGACTGCCCAGTTGATAGAGGGTAGTTCTATGATGGCCCGCACAATGGTGATGTCTACCGGCTCTTCTGCCTCTGGGTGGAGAACCGTGAGCAGCACCTCTTCGCCCACCGGCCCCCGAATAGTTGCCACAACGTCCTCCACGGTCATGTCGGCGGTGAGAGGATTTCCGTCAATGGCCAGCAGGACATCGCCTTCCAGGATGCCGGCCTCGGCCGCTGGCTGACCCTCCATGGGCGTCAGAACGACCTGCCCCTCTTCATCTTGCGAGACATAGGCGCCGATACCACCAAAGCTGCCGCGCAGGCTGTCGCGCTCCATCTCCCGGGGCTGCGGTTCGACGAAAACAGAGTAGGGGTCATCCAAAGCGGTCAGCGAACCGCGAATGGCGGCATAGGCGGTCTCGGTGTCGGAAGGCAGCTCTCCGTAGAATTCCTTCTCCAGCAGCCCCCACACCTCCCAGTAGAGGTCGAAGGCAGTCGACTCTTCGGCGCGCGGGTGGAGGTGTTGGTTGACTACCGTGGCGGTGGCAAAGCCGGTGCCAAAGACGCTGATGGTAAGCAGAAAGCAAACAAAGGCGATAGCCGCAAGCTGGACTCTTGGACGCATGACGCTGACCTGCTCTGATACTGAAATCGGCGGCCGCTGCCGCCGATAGAATGATTGTAGCACAGTAGAGGGCGGGTGACAATCGGCGGCTGGTCGGTGTGCCCCGAGCGGCGCTCTCACGAGCGGCCTGGAGGGCGGTTCCCGCTGGAAGCGTCAACCCGCACGCCGAGAAGGGGCGGGCGCGCCAGACCTGAGGTCCCCGGAGAGGGCGCATCGCCGCCAGCCCTGCGCCGGCAGCTCTGTCCCGGCCGCAGGATGCAGCGGCGCTCCCGGTGGGCTCTCGCGGTCCTTGTGTTGCGAATCCGCCGGTCTACAGGTCGCAGATTAGCAGTTGCATGTACTCACCCATGTCGCCAACCGACTCTAGCCCCCAGGTTGTCTCGATGATGGCGTCTTGCCGGGCAGCGCTCATCACCCCGGCCGCATTGGCCCGGAACTTGGCAATGACCTCATCGTCGGACATGGGGTTCTGGGGGCTGCCCTTGGCGTGGTCCACTGTCTCCGAGAAGGCCTGCCCGCCGGCAGTGGTGAGGGTGGCAACAGCCCGCTTGACCTTCGGGAAGAGGGAATCGATCTCGGCGTTGGCCACCACCTCGATCTTGGGCAGCAGGGCGCGGATGCGCGGGTCAAAGAGCCGGTCTTCCTCGAAGGAGGTGGGCCAGACGCCTCCGTCGGCGGCCGCGGCCGCTATGCAGTAGGGGAGGCTGTGGTCGGCCGTCTCCTTGGTGGTGGGGTCGTACTTGGAGGGATCTGAGAGAATGTCCGCCCCGCGTGTCGTCGTCTGGATGTGAATCTGTTCCAGGTCCTCGGCCGCCAGGTCGTTCTTCTGCATGACGTTCAGGACGGCCGAGATTGGCTGGTGAGTGAGGGCCTCGGTGGGAAACGCCTTGTAGCTGCAGTCTGTTATGAGGAACTTATCTCCGAGGCCATCCAGCAGTATCTCGGGCTTGAGTTCGACGTTGTGGATGACGTGCTGGAACCCCTCTTTGCCCTCAATGACCTCTACCGGCCCGGAATAGCCTTCGCGGGCCATCAGCGCCGCCAGGACGCCGGCCTGGGTCGCCAATGGATCGGCCGTGTTCTTCATGTTGGTCAGGTGGCCTGCCACCACGCCGCCCAGGGTGAAGTGGCTGCTGCCGCTGATGCCGGCCGCGGCGACCATCTGGTCGGCCGTCAGGTCGTACATCCGGCCGGCGACAAAGGGGCTGACGAACTGGGTGAGAGTGGCGTGGTGCCAGCCCACTTCACGGACGCCCGGAAAGCAGGCCAGGCACCAGCGCATCTCCAACTCGTAGGCGATGAGGATGGCGACCAGGGCGTCCTTGCCGCCTTTGCCCAGTGCCTCGGCCGGCGAGATGCCGCCAAAGATTATGTCCGAGGGATGGCTGGGATCCTGCTCCCAGTAGATGTCGTTATAGTCCAGTGCCCGGACCAGCAGGCTGTTCATCAGCGCCGCGTTGGCGGCGTTGGTCCTCTCTCCGGTGCCGATGAGGGTCGCCTCCGGCTTGCCCCCAAGCCTGCTGACAAAGCGGTACATGGCCGCCATGTCATCGTTCCTGACGGCCGCCAGGGCACAGCCGGCACTGTCTAGCAGAAAGCGCTTGGCCTCCTTGACGGCCGGAGCGGGGATGTCCTCGTACTGCAGGCCGGTGGCAAAGTCGGCCATCTGCCATGTTATACTACTCATCATTCAGACTCCTCATCTTTCAACGCAGAGACCGCAGAGGCCAACCAATGTCTGGCTCTGCGTGCTCTGCGTGCTCTGCGGTGAACTAGAGTTCCGCTGCAACTGCTTCTGCCATTTCCAGGGTAGTGTGGCTGCCGCCCATGTCGTAGGTGCGAACCTCCCCCTCGGCGATCACCTGCGCCACTGCTCCCTCCAACTGTGCTGCCATGTCGGTCTCCCCCAGCCAGTCCAGCATCATCTTGGTCGCCAGGATGGTGGCGATGGGATTGACCTTGTATTGGCCGGCGTACTTGGGCGCCGATCCATGGGTGGGCTCAAAGACGGCAAAGTCATTCCCGATGTTGCCGCTGCAGCCAAAGCCGAGACCTCCCACCATCTGCGCGCAAAGGTCAGAGATGATGTCGCCAAAGAGGTTGGTGGTCACGATCACCTGGTAGTTCAGCGGGTTCTTGAGCAACCACATCCCCATGGCGTCGATGTTGGCGTTGTCAAAGGTGATGTCGGGATAGCCGGCTGCGACCTTGCAGGCGGCCTCCATGAACACGCCGTCCGTCTGGCGCAGGACGTTCGCCTTGTGGACGGCCGTCACGCGGGTGCGGCCGTGCTTCTTGGCATACTCAAACGCCGCCCGCACAATCCGTTCTGAGCATCCAGGCGTGATTGCCCGGAAGGAGATGGCGGCGTCGCGTGGGAGCTTTTCCGTTCCCTTGACCGAGTAGAACTCTTCTGGCACCTGAGCGAACTCTACGCCGATGTACATCCCCTGGGTGTTCTCGCGAAAGACCACGATGTCAATGTCGTCCTTGTAGTTGAGGGGGTTGCCAAGATAACCTTTGCACGGCCGCAGGCAGATGTATAGGTCGAGCAGCTGGCGCAGGCGCACGATGGGACTGCGGTAGACGTAGCCCTTGCCCCGCAGCTCGGGGGCCAGTTCCTTGTCGGCGACGTCCTTGCCCTTGGAGGTGATGGCGCCAAAGAGGGCGCAGTCGGTCTCTTTCAGCAGGTCCAGCGTCCGCTGCGGGAGCGGGTCACCTTCCTGGCACCAGAACTCCCACCCGATCTCGGCCGGCACGTACTCGGCGTTCAAGGCCAGCCGGTCCAGGACGATCTTGGTCGCTTCCATCACGTCGTTGCCCACGCCGTCACCCGGCATCCAGGCGATTCTGTATTTGGCCATTCTGCTACTATCTCCTTTTGTGGTTCTCTGCTTGTCGGTTTCTTGCTGTTCGCCCACCGGCTGGCGGACGCTTGATTCTAACACCACGCAGGGCGAGGACTGGGACCCAGACAGGGGAGCTGTCAGCCCATGGTGGAAGTGCAGCGGGCAGACTGCTGCTTAGGGGCCGTCGGCTTTAGCAAGGTATGCTTCGGCCAGCAACTCGTCCACGCTCTCGCTGACGTCAGAGTGCGCGCTGACTCCCATGCCCACGAGGTCAAACAGGCTGCTCGACGGGGAGAACTCCATGGCGCCGCGATCCCTGGCTACTCGGTAGGACTTTTAGTCCTCAAAATCCTCGATTCCCAGCAAGACAGCCATGGGCGTGCCCTGCCGCCGGATGACGAACAGCTGATTGTTATCTCGGACGCGCCTGAGCAATTCGGCTAGTTCGCGACGGGCCTGAGAGATACTGACTGGGGTCGGCTTCCGCATTCCGTACCTTCACCGCCATTCTAGTGCATCTTGTACAGGATGACAATGGTGGGAAGTCAACTCGGTTGCCCCCAACATCAATCCTAACGGTGGTGAACTGCTACTCAAGGCCCAGCCTCTTGCGGGTATGCGGGATGAGCCCGCCGGCCGCTATCATCTCCATGGCTACCTGCGGCAGCGGCGGGAAGGTGAATGCACCGGCGGGGCAGCGGATCTCCCCTGCCTCCAGGTCGATCTCTACCTCTTCGCCGTCGCGTATAGCGTCCACCGCCTCCGGGCTGATGATCGCTGGGAGTGCGTTATTGATGCAATTGCGGTAGTAGATGCGGGCAAAGCTCTTGCCAATGATGGCGCCCACGCCCGCTATCTTGAGACAGGTGACCGCCTGTTCCCGGCTGCTGCCGCAGCCAAAGTTGGTCCCGCCCACCACTATGTCGCCCGGCCGGACCTCCTGGGCAAAACGCGGGTCCAGGTCCTCCATGGCATACTGGGCCATCTCGGCCGGATCGCTGACCGTGTAGGTGTATTTGCCGGGGAAGATCACGTCGGTGTTGACGCTGTCACCGTATTTCCAGACGCGTCCTCGTATGGTCATGTCGTGGCTCCTGTGGTGATGGAGGTTGGTGGGGTGGTAGATTGATAGATTGGTAGATCGGTGGATTGGTGCCCAAGTAGGTAGGAGTGAGCCAGTCTACCAGTTTCCCGGTTCACGAGTCTACCAATTCGTGAGGGTGCACGATTTCACCTGCCACCGCGCTGGCAGCGACCACGAGGGGGCTTGCCAGGTACACCTCGCTCTCCTTGGTCCCCATCCGGCCGCGAAAGTTGCGGTTGGCTGTGCTGATAGCTACCTCGCCGACGGCCGGCGCGCCCATGTGGTTGCCCATGCAGGGACCGCAGCCAGGGCTTAACACCATGCCGCCGGCCTCCACAAAGACTTGCAGGTATCCGGCCGCCATTGCCTGGAGATACACCTCTCGGCTGGCAGGGATGACGATGAGCCGGGTGCCCATCGCAACCTTGCGCCCTCGGAGTACTCCCGCGGCGGCAGCCAGGTCCTCCAACCGGCCGTTGGTGCAGGTCCCTATGAACGCCTGATCGACGTGGGTCCCGGCTACCTCCGAGAGGGGGGCGACGTTGTCCACCGTGTGCGGGCGGGCGACCATGGGCTCAATCGTGCTGGCGTCGTAGGTTACCTCGACCGCATAGTGGGCGCCGGGGTCCGGGTAGAGCGGAGTGTAGGATCGCTGCGCGCGTCCGCCAGTATCCAGATAGTCGAACACCTTGTCGTCAGGCGGGAGGTAGCTGTTCTTGGCCCCCATCTCGGCCATCAGGTTGGGCAAGGTGGCGCGGCTGCTGAGATCCAGTGCTTCGATGGCCTCGCCATGCCATTCAACCGACATGTAGAGCGCCCCATCGGCGCCCATGTCGCCAATTACCCTGAGCGCCAGGTCCTTGGAGGTGACCCCTTCTGGAAGCCGGCCGGACACTGTGATTCTCATGCTTTGCGGCACGCGCAGCCAGAGCGCCCCGGTGGCCCAGACGGTCGCCATCTCGGAGCGGCCGATGCCGGCCCCAAAGGCTCCCATAACGCCGGCGTGCAAGCTGTGGCTGTCGGAACCCAGGACCACCTCGCCGGGCAGCGAGAGGCCTTTTTCCACCAGGACCTGGTGGCAGATGCCCTCGCCTGCGTCGTAAAAGTGCTGAATCCCCTGTTCCTTGACCATCTCGCGGATGATGCGGTGGTTCTCGGCGTGCTTGGTAGTCGGCGCCGGGGTGGCGTGGTCCAGCACGATGGCAACGATTTCGGGTTTGGCGAAGCGGGGGACTCCGATCTTCCTAAAGATGCCGTAGATCGGCGCGGCGTTGTCATGGCTGAGGGCCGTATCGGGGCTGATCTCTACGATCTGCCCGGGGACGACCTGCTCCAAACCAGCCTTGCTGGCCAGGACCTTCTCGGCGAATGTCGTGCTCATGGGTCGGCTCCCTGGTCGGATCGCGGTTTCCTCAAGCTCCTTCTACTTGTGCTTGACGAGCTCAAAGTCGGTAAAGTCCATGTGGTGGAAGATGATGGACTCCGGCCGCCGCTTGAACTTGTCGCCCTCCCACGAGTGGGTGGCGATCACGTGCATCACTCCCGCAGGGAGGCCGTACTTCCAGCAATATCCAACGGCCGTCCAGGGGTGGCGCAGGTACTGGTGCATCTCGCTGAACTCTATACCTCCCCCCGGCTTTTTCTTGAATTCGAGCAGTTTCCCCACGTCTGCCAGCAGCGCGCCAGCCACCAGGTGGTCGCGGTTGATTCGGCCGCTCAGCCGGTCGCCGTACGCTTCCACAAGAATGGCCTCGGTCGCCATGCACAGCTTGGCCACGGTTCGCACGTGCTCGATGAAGGTCACGTTCACGTCATCGGCCAGCAAGGTAAAGGGGATGGCGCTGATCTCCTCAGGAGTCCAGTCGCCGGCCTCCATCGCCTCCTCCCAAATGAGCTTGACCTTGGACTTCAGATCCGGGTCACGGATCTCATTGATCTCTGGTAGCAGTTCGAGTATTCCCATCTTACCCTCGCTATGTTATGAGGATGGTACCTGCCTATCCGCCGGGCCGTCGTACTCGTGGTCCGTGGGGTGAATCCGGCGCATCGGCCGCATCGAGTTCTTCTCCTCATGGATATGAGCCATTAGCCCCGGCACGCGGGCCATGATGAAAAAGCCGTTGGCCAGCTCACGGGACACCTTGAGGTCCACCAACAGAGCAGCGATGGCACCGTCGACGTTGATTGGCAGATCCTTGCCCGTCCTTTCCTTGAGGGTTTCCGACAGCGCCCTGAGCATTGCCACTCCGTCGCCGGCGAGGCCCAGCTCCTCGGCCAGCGCGAACAGCCTCTTGGTGCGCGGATCGTCGGAGTGGATGCGATGGCCCAGGCCGGGGATTCGCCTCTTGGCCGCGCGGAACTTGCTGATCAGTTCGCCCGCCGCCTCGGGGATGCTCTTACCACCGGCGGCTGCCATGTCCAGGCCGACCTGTATGATGCCCATGCATCCGTGTATTGCGCCGCCGTGGTGTTCGTTCACGCTCAGGATTCCGGCCGCGATGGCGGCGTTCAGTGGCGCTCCCGTGCTGGCGGCCGTCCGCGCAGCCAGAGCGCTGGGAGGCGTCGCGCCGTGGTCAATCGAGGAGACCAGCATGGCGTCCATCAGCCTTCCCACCTCGGCCGAGGGCAGCTCACCTGCCAGGGCCAAGTACACGGCCTGGCCGAAGCTCACGCTGCCCATCAGCTCGTCAATGCGGTAGCCCCTCAGCCGCAGTTCGTTGGGTTGGACGTTGGTAATGCTCGTCTTCCAGTGCAAGTCAGTCATACTCTTCCTCCTGGGTAAACGTGGCTCGAGGGCACGTGAAGCGCCAGGTCCCGGCCTGCCCAGGTCACATGATGCCTAGGTCTTGAAGGACCTCCTTGGTTCGGTGCGGCAGATCGCCGAATGACTCCACCATGTAGGCTCCCGCCTCCGTCAGTGCATCCACCTTGCCAGCGTGCGTGCCCCGATTGCCCTCTACGATGGCTCCGGCGTGGCTGAAACGCGTCCCGCTCTTGGCCGCCTTGCCGCCGATAAAGGCGATCAGTGGCTTGGTGAACTCGCCGCCGGCGATGAGCTCTGCCACCCGCTCTTCCTGGCTGGTGCCGATTTCGCCGAACATCACTACCGCCTTGGTGTCCGGATCCTGCTCGTACAGCTTGACCACGTCTGGATGGGGCAGGCCGACGACCGCATCTCCGCCGACGTGGACCAGGGTGGTGGCGCCAATCCCCTCCTGTGCCAAATAGTAGGCCATTGAGGAAGTGATGCCACCGCTGCGGGAGGTGATGCCCACCGGTCCCTGAAAGAACCACTGGCGAGCGGTGGCGGCCCGGCCGCCCATCATCCCCAGTACCGCCTTGTCGGGACTGAGCACCCCCAGCGTGTTGGGCCCGACGAACCGGGCACCGCGTTCCCGGGCCAGCGCCGCGATACGAAGAACGTCATAGATAGGCACGCGGTCGGGCACGATGACCAGCAGCTCCACCCCGGCCTCAATCGCCTCCATGGCAGCGCTTCTGACCAGTGGGGCAGGGATGAACAGCACGCTCACGTCGATGGGCCCCAATTGCTCCCATGCCTCCTGCACCGTATCAAAGACCGGCACCCCGATCACATCTTGTCCCCCCTTGCCGGGTGTCACTCCACCGACAACGTTGGTGCCATAGTTCTTCATCAGCTCGGCCCGCACCATCCCCTCCCGGCCGGTGATGCCCTGGACAATCACTCGCTTGGTCTCGTCTATCAGAATGGACATGGTCTCACAACGCTGGTACAGTGGGAACTGGGGAATTGGTTGATGGGGGAACTCGGCCCGATCTACCAACCACCAATTCTCGATCTCCCTGCCTTCTCCCGATACTCTTCTAGGCCGGGGATCGGCAACTCGACATAACCGCCGCGATTGCCGTGGAAATAACATTCGACATCGCAGGCCAGGCACTCCACACAGCGCCCCCTCTTGGCCTCTTCCCGGCTGATGTTGAGCACCGGCAGCCCCTGTTCATCCAGGCTCAATATGCCCCGCGCGCACTGCTCCACGCACACTCGGTTGTTGCATTCGGCGCAGCGGGCGTGGTCCAGAGTGACGCTGCCGCCGGTCACGGTATCAAAGCTGTACGGTCTTTCGGCGCCCGGCCGGCGCCGCCCGGCCGGCTCTGGTGCAGGCTTTGCTGGTGCCGGTTGACCTTCCGCCTGGATGAGCGCATCGAGCCTTTCGGCGCAGAAATCAGGCGAGTCGTCCTTCCTGTACCCCTCCACCGGAGCCGGGATCATGCCGTTGACACGCTCCAATATCTCTACCGCCTGGTCCTCGGCGTTGCCGCCCAGCCGGATGACGGCCGGTACCGTCAGAGGCTCTTCCAAGAAGGCCTTGACCAGTCCGCGGGCAGAGTGGAACTGCTCCTGGCTGGCGACTCCCGAACCCGAGCCAAAGTAACCATCGAGTCCGGGCTGGGAAAGGATGATTCTCGCTGCCCGGTAGACTTTGCTGGCTGGCGGGTTGCCGCTAGTATCCACAAAGTTGGCCAGCTTGTACCCTCGCCGCAGCACTGCGTCCATGCTCATCATGCTGCCGCCGCCGCCGGCGCCGTGGAAACCCACTACCTTGTCGCCTCTCTGGAAATCCTCCTGCAGCTGTAGGAAAAAGAAGGTTCCCCGGTAGTCGTTGGCCTCTACCGCGTAGGCGACGCGCTCCAACTCTGTCGGCGGCCGGTCCATCTCGCGGGCGATCTCGATGCCCAGTTCCTTGTGGCGAAAGACAGCATAGTCGTCCACCGTGATGCGGCAATCGGCCGCCATCAGAACTCCATCAGCTGTCAGCACGAGGGGGTTGATCTCGGCCGCCCTCGCTTCGGTGTCGCGCGCCGTCGCCCACAGCCTCACCAACGTGCCGGCCAGCTTGTTGAGCAGCTTGCCCTTGATGCCGGCGCGGCGCGCCAGGTCGCGGGCCTGGTAGTCCTGCAGGCCACGCACCACGTCAACAGTCGCCCTGGCAACCTTGTCGGGATGCTCGACCGCAATTTGCTCGATGCCCGTTCCGCCGACGCTGCTAAAGATCATCACTGGTGACTGGCTGGCGTCGTCCACAATCACGCCGGCGTAGAACTCCCGCTCTATCTTGATCTGCTCCTCCACCAGAACCCAATCCACGGAGAAGTTCTTGACCCGGCGCCCGAGCATCCCTTCGGCGGCCTCGGCCGCCTGATCCGGCGTAGCTGCCTTCTTGATGCCCCCCAGGCAGGCCCGGCCGGTGACCCAGGCCTGCATCTTGACCATCACCGGCGCGCCGATTTCAGCGGCAATAGACCGCGCCTCCTCGGGGGTGGCGGCTTCTCGTCCGCGCGGTACCGCTATCTTGTGCTGCGCTAGCAGCGCCTTGCCTTGATACTCGTGTAGTCGTGCCATATGTGCCTCGAGTGCTAACTGCAACGGGTGTGCTGCGCACTGGGCAAGGGAGCAGCCCGCGCACCGACCGGCCACCATTCTACTCTGGGGGTCCCGGGGAGCACCCGGCAAAGGTCATCAATCGGCTGTGACGAAAAGCAGGTTGGCTCCAGGAGCCATTGCGGCCGCGAATGCGCCGAGCTGCTTCTTAGCACCATTTACCTGTGGGCGGCGTGACTCGCGGGCTGACCTTCTCCACCAGGACGCGCCCGCCTTTGACTGAGACCCAGTCGCCGCTGTCGATCTTTGCCAGGTCCACCTGATCCAGCATGGGGATTTCGCTGATGATGGCGCCGACTGCGACGATGGCTTCGCTCTGGGCATTGAGAATGGCGGCCGGGGCGGTCCCCGCCTTGTTCATGCGGTAGATGGTATAGCTGCCCACTGTGCTCCCCTTGCCCGTGGGAAAGCAGAGGACCGTCCCCGCTACGCACTCGCCCTCCAGCGGGTGCCCTTTCTCGATGACGACGCCCGTTTCCGGGTCCACACCGCCCAGAAAGCCGATTGGCTCCGGACTGACCAGAGCGCGGCCGGCGGCCTGGCCTTGCTTGATGACGCGACCCGTCAGCTTCATCCTATTCCCCCCACCGGCCGGTAAGCATGGCTGCCTGAAGCTGATCCCAGGTGCCGTAGCGCACCTCGGCTCCCAGATAGGAGGGCAAGTAGGAGGCGCCCTTGGCGCTCAACGTGGCGATCGTCCGGTAACGGCCGTTCAGAGGTGCGACCACGACGCAGGTGTCCGCCACCACCTGGCCCCCGGCCGCTTCTATGGTTGCGACGTAGCCCGCTTCCTCCGCCTGCTGGCGCACGTGGCGACTGGTGGTGATCCAGACATCGGTCAGGAAGCGCTTCCCCTTGGCGACGGCCGCCAACCGCGCCACTTCCGGCAAGGAGGCGTGGGGGCACCCCAGCCAAACGAGGTCAATGTCAGTCCGGCCGCCAGAGAGAGCCAGGTAACCCGGCTCCAGGCTGTCAACTTTGACGGTGGAGTGGTCCGGCCGCAGCATGGGCTCCAGCGCTGCTTCAGGCGTTACCCCCTCGATGTGGTACAAGGCCACCGCGCCGCTGGCAGCCATGGCGGCGCCCAGGGCCTTGAGGCTGTCCCAGGCTGGCGAGCCGGGAGTTGAGGAAATCGAGTCCTCGCCAGTCTCCAATCCCCGAAAGTACGGCACTCCGTCGCGCACCTGCTGGCCGACGAGGAAGCCCAGCGCCCCCCAATCGGACGGCTCTTTGACCGGGCAGTTGACAATCACTCTTGTGGTGCCCAGCCGGTTCTCGTCGCAATGGAGGCCATAGCGGGCGGTGCGGCCGCAGATAGCGGCCGCCAACGCACTTGGTCCACCTTCCCGATTGGTGCGCGCTCCCAGCGCCGAGTTGGCAAAGCTGACGGCCGAGGATTCGGCCCAGGCCAGGTGCGCTCCCAGCGAGGGGACCTGCCCGATGTGGTAGGGCGTGCAGGTGCAGGTAGTGTCGATGCCCATTGCGCCCAGGATGTCCACCACTTTGAGCTGCGGACGGGCGAATTCCTCCGCAAAGCCCAATTCCTTCCAGCGGAGCAGGTCCATGCCGGCAGGATTCAGGAAGGTGGGCACCCGTACCTGGGCGCCCTGGCCGGCCCAATCCTGCAGAAAGCCCAGCCCGGCCGGGCCCAGGTTCTTGTAGCTGACACCGGCTACCTGAACGCTCTCCACCGGCACCAGCCTATCTGCCCCGTATATCTCGCCCAGCGCGACCACGATCTCAATGGCCTTTTCCACGGCGGGCCCCTGCTCGCCGGCCAGCATAGCCTGTTCTTCGGTGGTCAGCTTCATCTACGGTTTCCAGCCTGGAAGCCTGGCCGAAAAGCCGTCTGCGGTAGTCACTCGCCGTGACCGCTACCCACAGATGCCTTCGAGCCGGCTTCTTGAAGGCCTGGCCGGTCCACTACAGGCGGGTTTGGGTCGCTGACAGAGCGTCGGCTCACCACCAGGACGCCGCACACCAGGTTTCCGGCCAGGCCCCTGGGTGATGTCGGACGAGATTGTAAGGCGTCCGACACCGCCTGTCAATTGGTCCCGGCCGCATTGACGCCAGCGCGGACCCAACGTAGAATGAGCACACTGCGGTTGCAGGGACCACTGTGGTTGCAGGGACCTAAGATGCGTTTGGTTCTGTTTGACGTTGACGGCACTCTGCTGGATCCGCGCGGCCTGGGGTCCAGGGCGATGCTGGCTGCTCTGCAGCAGGTCTTTGGCCGGCCGTTCTCGCGCAACAGCGTGCGGTTCGCCGGCCGCACTGACCGGGCGATCGTGCATGACTTGATCCTGGCCAACGGCGGGTCTCAGACAGACATCGAGTGGGGCATGGCGGCCGTGTTCCGGGCATTGCCGCGCCATGTGCGGGCTGAGGCGAAGCAGAGTCCGCCGATACCCTGCCCAGGAGTACCTGTACTGCTGGACGCGCTCCGCGAGGCAGAAGGCATTGCTCTGGGTCTGGTGACGGGTAACATGCAGGGTGTTGCAGCTATCAAGCTAGAGTCGGCAGGCATCGATCCATCTCTCTTTGCCGTTGGGGCATACGGAGACCAGTCGGCCGACCGGAATGCGCTTCCGCCGATTGCCCTGCGCGAGGCCGAAGCTGTCCTGGGGCAGCGACCCCGGATGGCTGTCGTGGTCGGAGATACTCCGGCCGATATTGGGTGCGCCCGTGTTAACGGCCTTCGGTCGTTGGCGGTGGCTACTGGGCCTTATTCGGTGGAGGAGCTGGCTGCTCACCGGCCGGATCACGTCTTCCCCGACCTTGCCGACTGCGCGGCCGTGCTGGCCGCTCTGGTAAGCTGACCACACAGAACTCCTTTGTGCAACCCCAATCCTTCCGGTATAATCGCCCGGCAGATGCGCTAATCGCTCACAGCAGTCCGCCGGCCGGCAGGTGGCCGCAGCCATGGAACAGCAGACGCGAACTCTATCCCCCAAGCAGAGAGACGAAGACGTCAGTGTGGACTCCGCGCTGCGGCCGCGACGCCTGCCTGAACTGATTGGGCAGGATCGGGTCAAGGAGAACCTGAGCATCCTGATTGAGGCGGCAAAGCGACGCGGCGAGTCGCTAGACCACGTGCTGCTGTACGGTCCCCCGGGGTTGGGCAAGACCACCATGGCCCACGTCATCGCCAATGAGATGGGGGTCAACATTCGGGTGACGGCCGGCCCGGTCATTGAGCGGGCGGGCGACCTGGCGGCGATCCTCACTAACCTGCGCCGAGGGGATGTGCTCTTTATCGACGAGGTGCACCGCCTCGGCCGGGCGGTTGAAGAGATTCTGTACCCGGCGATGGAGGATTACTGCCTGGACATCGTCATCGGCAGGGGGCCGGGGGCGCGCTCCATCCGGCTCAAGCTGCCTCGCTTCACCGTCATCGGCGCGACGACTCGTCTGGCCTTGCTGACCGCCCCGCTGCGGACTCGCTTTGGCGCGGTCTACCGGCTCGACTTTTACTCGCAGCCAGCCATTGAGGCGATTGTGCGGCGTGGGGCAGACCTGCTGCAGGTGCCTATCGAGGATGAGGGAGTGGGGGAGATCGGGGAGCGCGCGCGCGGAACACCCAGAGTAGCTCTGAGGCTGCTGCGGCGAGTGCGGGACTATGCCCAGGTGCGGGCAGAAGGAACCATCACGAGCCGGGTTGCTCGCGAGGCGTTGGGTCTGTTGGACATCGACTCGCTGGGGCTGGATGACATTGACCGGCGGGTGCTGCGGGCCATCATCGAGAAGTTCGGAGGCGGACCGGTGGGGCTGGAGACCATCGCGGCGGCCGTGAGTGAAGAGGCAGATACCATAATGGACGTGTACGAGCCTTACCTGCTGCAGCTTGGCTTCCTAGAGCGGACCTCGCGCGGCCGGGTGGCTACGCCCAATGCCTATCATCACCTCGGAATTCCTCTCGAGACCTCATCCGGTCAGCGACGCTTGCTATGAAGGCTGGGTTGGGGAGCAGAGCCTCGCAGTAGCCGCCTGCAGCGGGGTCCAGCGACCTACACGCAATCTCCGGGAGGCAGTGAGCAGGCGCCGAGAAGAATGTGGTTGGAGAGGGCAATGCCGGGCGAGGCCTTCCGCCGGGCCATTCCCAAAGGACGCGTGATTGGAAATCCTAGGTGAGACCGCTGCATTCTCTGTCGCCCTGCTGATCATGCTGGTTGGGCTGGTGGGAGTGATACTGCCGGTGGTGCCCGGCCTGGTTCTGATTTGGCTCGGAGCGCTGGGGTTCGCGATTGTGGAAGAGTTCGCCACCCTTGGCCCTTTAGCCTTGGTTCTCCTATCTGTGATGACCATAGTCGGCGTCACCGCGGAGATCTGGATGTCCCAGCTTGGGGCCAAGATTGGAGGCGCCTCGCTCAAGGCCCAGCTGGCGGGACTCGCAGGAGGCCTGGTTGGCGCGCTAGCTTTCCTGCTTCTAGGCGGTCTGGCGGCGCCCATCGGTGCGGTTCTCGGCTCCGTCGCCGGCGTGTTCGGGGCAGAGTGGGTCCGGCTCAAGGAGTGGAAGAAGGCGTTTAGGGCCGGCAGCGGCTGGCTCCTGGGCTGGCTGGCCTCGATGCTGTTCCAGTTTGTCATTGGGGGCCTGATGATCGCTGTCTTTCTGTGGCAGGTGTTTCGGGGATAAGAGATGCCCGAGGATCTCAAGCTCTTCATCAATGTGGCGGCGGTGGTAATGGCGGTCAGCCTGATGATGGCCGGACTGCTGCTACTGGTCGCCGTTCGGCAGGTGAGGAAGATCCGGGTCCCGCCGAACGCAGGCTTTGTGGCCACGCTTCAAGGCACGCCTGTGGTGGTGGTCCTGGGGCTGGATCTGTTGGACCTGGCGCTGGACCTGCTGGCAGCCCCCATTGCGTGGGTGGTCCTGGAGTACCTGGGCCTGGACGGGTTGCGCGGTGTGGCGGTGGTTGAGGGTCTGGTGCCGGGGACGCAGCTGATTCCCACCTTGACGCTCTGTTGGATCGTTGCGCGGCTGATGCCGGACCGTTTGTCGCAGCTGGTTCGGGCCGCCGAGTCGTTGCCAGCGGCCGGTGATCTCAGGGCTGGAAAAGGAACGTAACACCCACCCCCATTCGCTGCAGCGCTTCCCAGGCATAGTGCTCTACGGCCGGCTCGGGGTCGTCCAGCGACTTGATGAGGGCTGGAATGGCCTGCTGGGATTCGATGCGGACCAAGGCTCGGGCGGCCTGGACGCGAACCGCAGGGCGCGGGTCTTCCAGCGCCTGGATAAGGCCTGGCACAGCCGCCTCCCCGATCTTGCTCAGTGCGTCTGCCACGTGGCGGGCGAGGTACCCGCCGGACTGACTCAGCATACCGAGCAACTGGTCCACCGCTGCCGCCTGGCGGCGCTCTCCAATCCCCATGACCGCGCAGACGCGAACGTCCTCGTCGGGGTCCGAGAGAGCGGCAAGGAGCGCCTGCGTGGCTGAAGGTGCCGGCACCCCTGCCAGAGCGCGCGCAGCCCACCATCGCGCGTCTGCGTCTCCCGACTGGAGGACGACCCGCAGGCCGGGCACGGCCGGCTCGCCGATTGCCATTAGCTGAGTAGCAGCCGCTTCCTTCTGGTCTTCGCTACCGCTGTGCAGCAGTTGCAGCGCCCGGTCCTCGTTCATTCAACTCCACAACCAGTAGATCGTCGTCATGCAGGTCGGCCGCGGCGGCAAAGGACTGTGCGTCCGGCCACGTCGAGAACTGGAACAGATGGGCCGGGCACCGGCAATCGGAGGCGCCAAAGCGGGGCGCGGGCACGCTCGCGGTGGGCAGAGTCTGGGCAGCGGCCGCCCAGCGGCACTCCGAGCGTTCATCTGTGTTGAGTGCCCAGATCTGTTCCAGACCGGCGGTGGGCCGCAGGTAGTCTATGTGCCAGTGCTGTTTCTTCTCCCTCTGGCGGTGACGGGTCAGCCGAGCGGACAGTCCGCCCGGGCCCAGTGCGCTGCCCAGGTATATATAGTACCCAGCGGGAAAGCAGAAGGTTCCCAGCCGGCCGATCCTCAAGGTCCGCGATCTTGGCAGCGCAAGCAGCAGGGCGTAGGCTCCTTTTCCGTTCAGCAGCATCGAGTCACCCGGCCGACGGTGGGCCGACCCTGTCTTGCCCAGGCGCGTTGGCTCCGCTTGCACCTTCCTCGACCACCGTTGTGTGGACGGCCGCCCATATGGATTGTTGTGCGGACGGCCGCCCATCTGGGTAGGGCGCTGGCGTCCGCATCCCGCCGCCTGACAGATCAGCCGTACGTCGTGCACCAGGTCTGGCAGACTGGAATCCGCTTCGATGACCGCTTACCGACAGAACTAGCAGGGCAGTATAGCACAGGGAAGGGGGACCAACAACCGAGATGGCGCCGGTCCAGCGATCCTGGCGAGGGCTTTGACGTTGGGCCCGCCGCGAGTACGAGAGAGATGTGGCTCCCATCCCCAACCCGTTTCCGCCCAGAAGCACAAAAGTGCGGGCGGAATGGCGTTCCAGATGCTGTTCGACAAGCCCATGGCGCTGGTTTACAGCCGTTCGGTTCTGTGCTATACTCTCGCCCGGTCGGCCTGAGTGCCGGCCAAGAACATGCACGCTTCTGGACCCGGGCGGGTGTGCCAGTGTGGCCGCTGGTTCTGACCGGGGATGAAGGAGGCGGAGGATCAAAACAGGCAAAGAGGAGGTTCCCCATGGCCGTCATTTCTATGCGGGCGCTGCTGGAGACCGGCGTGCATTTTGGCCATCGTGCTGGGCGCTGGAATCCAAAGATGCGGCCGTACATCTTTACCGAACGCAACGGCATCCATATCATTGACCTGCAGCAGACCATCGCAGCCATAGAGAGGTGTTATCAGTTGCTGCGGGACGTGGTTGGTCAGGGCGGCACCGTGTTGTTCGTGGGCACCAAGCGGCAGGCCCTGGAATCCATTGAGCAAGAGGCTACCCGGTGCGGGACGCCGTACGTCAATCGGCGCTGGCTGGGGGGGACGCTCACCAACTGGCGCACTATACGTGAGCGAATCCAGTATCTGAAGGATCTGGAGGCGCGACGCGACCGCGGCGAGTTTGACCTGGTAACCAAGAGAGAGGGACTGCAGCTGACGCGCAAGATCGACAAGTTGAATTACCGCCTGGGCGGGATACGCGAGATGGCGCGGCTGCCAGACTACCTGTACGTGGTGGACACCCTCCGCGAAGAGACGGCCGTGCACGAAGCCAACATCCTGGGGATTCCAATAATCGCCATGTTGGACACGAACTGCGACCCTGACAAGATCGATCACATCATCCCTGCCAACGATGACGCAATCCGCGCGATCAAGCTGATCACCTCCAAGATGGCTGACGCTGTGCTGGAAGGCTCTGCGATGCGGAAGGAAGAGCTAGAGATGATCGCGCCGGAAATGCTGGCGGCCGCAGGTATCGAGGAGTTTGACGAGGAGGCCGCTGACGAGGATTATCTTGGGGAGGCGACGCTTGCCAAGCTGAGGGACGGGAGTCTGGGGTTTGAGCAGACTGTCGACGAGGAAGCTGCTGCACCAGGCGAAGCCGCGGCCCCTGAGTCAGCCGAGGGGGAGGTCATTGAGCCAAGTGAAGCCGCGGCCCCAGAGTCGGCCGAGGGGGAGGTCATTGAGCCAAGAGAAGCCGCGGCCCCTGAGTCGGCCGAGGGGGAGGTCATTGAGCCACGTGAAGCCGCGGCCCCAGAGAAAGCCGAGGGGGAGGTCATTGAGCCACGCGATGCCGCGGCCCC
>JAUVHW010000178.1 GCA_030593075.1 Ardenticatenales bacterium | reverse complement strand
GGTTCCGCGCAAAGATGATGGCATTGCGATGATCCACGTCTGGATGATCCAGGTCGGAGAAGACCAATGACTCGCCGCGCGCGGCCGCTTCCAGCCACTCCACCAGCCCCCGCTCGTAGGCCGTCAGGTGGGCGACGATGTCCTTCAAGGACCAGTCGCCGGCCGCGCCGGACTGCACCATCTGCGCTTCGCCGACTCCTGCCAGCAGCGCCTCCCAGCGCTCCCGTTCCGAGCGCATGGTCTGGAGGAACTCGAGCTTGCTGATGCTGTCACCCATCTTGGCTTTCCCAACGAGTTAGAGTCCCATCTGCGCTTCAATCACGGAGGCCCCGCGCAAAGGAAACCGCCGTAGGGCCATGCGGCAGCCCTCAATGACACCAGGTAGGCAGCTCTGATCTGCCAGGAATTCGATCTCGTGCCTCTGCACCACATGATCGGCGGTGACGCTCACGGTCATGGCCACTTGGCCAGTCGGCCCCGCCACGCTCATCAGGACCTGCACATTTGGCTCCATGCACTCAAGCCTCGCACTTCCGGTGAGCGTGCGGTGCATCCGCTCGCACTGGTCAGCCCAGCTCTCCAACTCGCTGAGGTGCAGGATGGGGCCGGTGACCCACACTTCTGCTCCTTGCGCGTTACAATGGACGGTCGAAACGACCCAGTTGCCGCTCGATCTCGTTGCGCTGCTTGAGCCGCTCCCCGTATTCCTGGTTCGCATCCAGAGCGACCGTGGATATCCTGGCGCGGTCTTCAACTGTGGGCGCCAGTCTCTTCTCGCCGCCGACCTGCCGGATGAGGCCTCTCTCGACCCTGGCTCTGATCACCTGAAGTCCGTACTCCGCCTCAGACATCTCCAGCGAGAGGCGTGCCACGCGCAATCGTTCCTCCCTCAGTTTCTCTGTTACCTCGATAGCTGCGTCACAGAGTGGGTGCATAACCAGCCTCCCTTAGACCTGCTCCTGACTCTCCAGCCATTCCTGGATGGACTCGCCGTGCTCCTTGTAGTGCCAGCAGGTGTTGGCAGCCACTACCCTCCACAGCGGCACGCCCTCCCGCCATTCAAAGCGGTCTGCGTCAACCAGGTCCTGCTCCGGCGCGCCTTCGGCCGTGCGCAGGGCCTCCTGGTAGGAATCGCGAAACGCGGCGAGTACTCCGTCCAGCGGCCGGTCCCGGTCCTCCCGGTAGCTCTGCTCATTCATCTCGTCCACCTGGTCCCAGGTCTTGGGTATCTCAGGGACCTCGCCGCTCAGAGCCTCGCCAACCCAGCGGATCATGCGCCGCTCCCAGGCCACGATGTGCGCCAGGATGTCCTTGATGGACCACTCGGCCTCGACGCCTGGTTGAGTCATCTGGTCTTCCCTCACTCGGCTCAACGTCTCCTTTAGGCTCTCGCGCTCAGAGCGAATTGCAGCGATCAGCTCCGGCTTGGTAATCTGTTCGATCTGCTCATTCACATTAGTCTTCCTTTTCCGGATCAGCCTGCGCAGGCAGATGCCTCGGTCAGCGCTGCCTGCCTCTCTCAACTCCATTCGAACAGCAGAAGCCAACCCGCAGGCGCCAGTGGGTAACGGCCCGACACGCAATCGTCTGTTGGGGCTTTCCGGCTGGGCTTCTGAGGGCCTGGCCGGAAACCCAGCCTGCCGGGTCCTGGTCGGAAGTCGGCGCTCCGTCACCGACCCAAATGCGCCTGTGGTGGGCCGGCCAGGCCTTCAAGAAGCTGGTTCCGAGTGATTTAGGGGTAGCGGTCATGGTGAACGACTGCCGCAGAGCGCTTTCAAGCCAGGCTTCTCGGCCGATCTCTTTGACACCCCGGTGCAGCAATCGCCGGCCGATCCCGCGACCATAGCGCTGCGGATCGACGTACAGCGCTGCTGGTTTCACTGTGCGGTATTGTCCCACGGAGTAGGGGTTCTCGCACGGGCTGGCGGCATCGCCGACGCGGGATGTGAGGCGCCCGGCCGCTGTGTCTGCCCCGCGGAAACGCCGGCGCTTCCAGGACTAGGGCGCCTTTTCGACGCAGAAGAACTGATACATATCGTTGCCGCCGAGGATCTCGACCTCCGGTTCATGGCCCAACTCTCTGAACATCCTCCCATAGTCGTGGGGCATGTCTCCTGCCAGAATCCCTGCCTGTCTGAGCAGACGCTGGCTCCAGGTCTCTCTCAGCGGCGCGGCATAGTCCGCTATTCGCACTTGTCCGCCGATCTTGCACACCCTCAGCATCTCCGAGAGCGCCTTCTTTGCGTCGATCTCCACCCCGCCGAGTGCATAGGTCTCCACCACGAAGTCAAAGCGGCCGCCGCCATACGGGATACTGTAGTAGCTCGCTCTCTGGTACTCTGCGGCCGGAGCCTTTGCACGCGCCCGGCCGAGCATCCCGCTCGATGTGTCGATGCCGCAGCATCTCAGGCCGTTCGCATGTGCCAGGGCCAGCAATGTCCCCGTGCCGCACCCGACGTCCAGTATCAGGCCTGAGTGCAGGTCCCGGACCACTCTTCTCTGGCCTTTCTCGCCGAGAGGGGAGACCAGCCACTTGAGCCTGTCATAGTACCTGGCGAGCCGGTCATAGAAACGCAGGGTCCAGATCCGAGCAAACGACAAGCGCTTCATGATACCTCACCTACACTACACACCGAGACATCGCAGTGGACCGCACCGGCGGGAAGAGACCCTCTCCGCTGCGCAACGCCCCGTCTCCGCCAGCCCTGAGCTCCGCCGACGGGAGCGCTGCCGAAGGAAGTACCGCCGAAGACTGGCCTCCCGGGGGCCGCTGCGGTCGGCTTCTGACCGTCCTCCAGACGACAGGTTGCAGGAAACGCCGGCGAAAGGTCGGCCGCCTGCCTGTCTCATGCCCTTCTTTGCCTGCGTTTCCGCATTATCTCGCGCACCTGGGGGGCCATCACCTGTACCACCGGCGACGGCTCATCCGGCTGCCACCCCTCAAGCGCCTCCCTATGGGGCACAGGCCACCCCTCCGGCGAATGAACCACCGCGCCGGGAGCCTCCGCCGTCTCCAGCACCTCCAGCGCTTGCCGGATCACCCGGGTCTGCTGGGCGGCATCGTGGGGCTGGCCCAGCAGATGACCAAAGGGGAACTCTACCGCCAGCATGCGCGGCACGCCAACCTTCTCTGCCCAGAAGGGCATGTTTGTGACCAGTATCGTGGAGAAGCCGGCCGCCTCCAGCGTACGTGCCAACACGGGCACGTTTCTCGCGCAGTCCGGTCAGGCGGGGGTGAGCAGGACGCAGTTCACCTCCTCGGCCGTGAAGCGCTCAGCCACCTGGGGGCCGTAGGTCTCCTGCCAGCCGGCCGTATCCGGGGGAAACCCCTGGTAGCCCATGAATGAGTAGGCGTGCTCGGCCAGTCTACTTATCACTCCTTCGGCCGCCAGTCCCTGGAAGCGCTGGATCGGCAGCAGGATGTTGAAATCCTGCAGCACGTCGCGCGGGTTGTAATGCAGGTGGCTGGCGCCCACGTGCGCCTGGGGGATGTCCGAGGGCAGCACACGGTAGGTAGGGTCACCCCAGGTAGGCTCCCGCCTTTCCCGCTCCAGGTCAAACGGCGGGTCGATCTCTCGATGATACAGTCCGCCCGAGGTCACCAGCCCGAACTTGCAGTCGCCCAGCGGGTGCGAGAGCGGCGCCCAGGGGATGGGGAGTTCTGGCTGCTGGTCCGTCATCTGGTAGTACGCAGCGATGATGCGGGGCAGGTATTTGAAGCTGTCTACCGGCATTGGGTCCTCCCGTCACTCCTCTCGTGCTACCTACAGGCCAGCAGATGCAGGCGGCTCAACACACAACTCGGGGTGCCGTATTGAGCCAGGTCCGCCCTGTCCTCGGCCGGAGCCACGAATCACGCCTCGCGCCTCGGTCACAATCTTGCTTTGGCCAGGATGTCCTCAATTCGCGCTACCGTGATCGGATGACGCCTTTCACGATACCGTTCGAACATGGGCCGGGCCAACCCCCGCGCCCATTCAGCCTCGACCATGCTGCGAAAGATCCGTTCAAGTATCAAGTTCCGGCCGACAGTCCCGACCAGGCGTTCAACTCCGGGAAGTACATCATGGTAACCGCTTCGAATGCAGAGGGGATAGAAGGCGCTCAGGAGCGTCCAATTGCGGCTGTCCGTGAATTCGAACAGGGACTCCAGGTAGCCACAGTCCTCAACGGGTATTCGTTCAGGAAGCCTCCTCAGGAACAGGAAAGCCTGGTCAGCTGTCCAGCTGGAGACCTGGTCCTTGGCGGGAAGCGCACCACTCTCGTAGGCAGTCACTCTGGCCTCCACGTCATCAACTAGACTGGAGCTAATGACCGGGGCGTCCTCCGGAAAGCCCGGAGCGAAGAGCCATTCATTGATGTCAGCACGCTCCGCCGCTTTGGGTAGCTCCCTCTCAAGAAAGGCCACGAAAGCCTCCGTCGTCAGAGACTGGAACCGGTGGGTGGAGATGTACACTTGGATAAAGTCGTCAAAGGCCTCCCGGCCTACCGATTGCTCCAGCTGCACCAGAAACGAGCAACCCTTCTGGTAGGGAATCGAGGAGATGACCAAGTCCGGGTCGATGCCCTGCTGGCTGTACTTCAGGCAGGTCTTCTCCGAGTGCACGCCAAAGTTCCGCATGGCCTCCAGCATCCTGCTTCGGCCGACAGCAGCAAGGAGCTGATGAGTTGCACGGCCCTCAAGGACCTCAGTGATTCGCCCTTCGGCGTAGGTCGTCCAGCCCTCATTCAGCCAAAAGTCCTCCCAGGTGGCGTTGGTCACCAGGTTTCCCGTCCAGGCGTGCGCCAGTTCGTGGGTAACGATGTCAGTCATAGAACGATCGCCGACGATGAATACCGGACTGAGGAAGGTAAGGCGGGGGTTTTCCATGCCGCCATAGGGGAACGAAGGCGGCATGATGAGCAGATCATACCGGTCCCAGACATAGGGGCCAAGAATCTCCTCCGCCTCGCGGAGCTTGGCTTCGTTCTCGCCAAACTCCCAGGCGGCCGCTTCAAGGACCTCCGGCTCGGCATAGATGCCACACCGTGGACCCAGTTCGCGGAAAGCAATGTCGCCCGCAGCCAAGGCAAACAGGTAAGAAGGTATGGGCTGTGCCATCTCGAAGCGGTAACGGTTGACCTGGCCTTCGGACGACCGTGCGACGGCCGCGGCCGCCATCAGAGCCACCAGCGGAACAGGAACTTCTACCTCGGCCGTGTACGTGAACCGCACCGAAGGCGTGTCCTGGCAGGGGAAGATGCTCCGCGCATGAAGGGCCTGGCACTGGCTGTAGAGGAATGGGTGCTGCCCCCCGGCCGTCTGCTCGGCCGTGAGCCACTGCAGGGCCGTAGCATCGGCCGCGGTGGTCAGCTCGATAGTGAAATCGGCAACCCGGTCCAGCCCCTGCAGATGCAAGCGCTCTCCTAGAATCGGATCGCTGCGATCCTGTTCCCAGGCCACATCAATCCCATCGGTGTGGATGCGCTCGATTTCGACACTCCGGGTGTCTAGAAAGAAGGAGCCAGTGATCTGCCGGTCGAGGTGGTAATGGGCAGCTACCTGGATGGTTCGAGCGGCGAAATCAACCGACAAGCAAAAGTCGATGTGGTTGATCGTACCCTGCTCCGGGCTAGCGTAGGAATGAGGGTCTTGGATCTGCATCGGCCAGCCTCCTGTTGGAAAAGAACTCACGGCCGGCAGCGCCCGGCCTAATCGTGACTGCTACGCGAAGACACGCTTCTCACTCTGATCCCACCGCGCCCGTGGCAAGCTGGCAGGGCAGCCGCACGACTGATCATGTCGACACTCCCCTAGGCTACTGCACCAGGCCAGTGCCACATCTCCCAAACAGGATACCACGCAGTCCCTCCCCGGCCAAATCACCAGGCCGCGCCCTGGCAATTCGGCATCTGTGGCGGCGGCCGATCCCTGCTACAGTGTAGTCACCATCACGCAGAAGAGGAGGCAACAGGATAGCAAAGACTGCTGAGGCCATGGCGGCGTTGCTGGAGGACGACAGCGTCACCGAGATCAAGGTCCATGGGCCGGACAAGCCTACGTGCAGGGCAGAAGAAGCGGGCGTGGTGGTTGGTGGTGATGAGGATTGTGCGGGGACTGTGGGCACTTGGAGGAGAGTGTGTGTGGCAACGGGAGTGGGGAGCAGACCAGGCCTACGCGAAATGCTCTCGAGTTGCGGCAACAGGTCATTTCCACCCAGTCTCGGCTCAGGGCCGATCCCTGCTGCCCACAGGGCCACGCCAAGGGACGGCAGACCCGCTCCATTTGTGTGTATGTAGGCGGCGCCCGCCGCCCGTGCACCCTGGCAGAACCAGGGCACCTCCCCGCCGGTCAGGCGCCGCCGCTGTACGGCCGGCGATGCTCCCTACCTACGACGCACCCGGCTTGAACTGGAAATACCCAAAGCCCAGAGTGAGGAGCAGGTAAACCGCGACCGCTGTCCAGCCCACTCCATTCATCAACCCGGAGAACTGAGCCGCCAGAGCCACGAGAAAGCCGATGGCGTCGTAGATGAAAAAGCCCAGCACGATCGCCCGTAGCGCCTCGGAGCCCCTGGCGGTTCGCGCGGACCAGCTGATGGCGAGACTGCCGAAAAGCGATGCGCCGTACAGTCGCGCCACAAAGGCCCCACCATCGCCCAGCCTCACGCCGTAGAGTTCGAGCAAGGCCTGCGGCAGGAGCACAAAGGGTGCTCCGAAAACCAGGCAGACGATGGCCTTGAGGGTCATCATGTGACTGAGTTTCAGTTTCTCAATGAACTTCATGATATGTCCTCCTCAAAGAATCGATCGATCACCTGCGCCCGCACATCAGTCGCAGCGGGTTCGCAGATGAGCCGTTGCGGGTGCGAACAGAAAGCGTCGCACTCCCCATTTGGATCCAGGTCTCAGTATCTCAGCGGTCCCTCCTTTCCACCCTTGGGTCTGATCTTGACCGACAAAGCCCTGCCGCGGATCAACTGCCTCGAGTTCTACACAATCGGCTCTCTCAACCCACTATATCATGGATAGGACAATCCCGCCAGCGCCGTCTGGCCTCGTCCGGGGGGTGGTCAGAATGATGCATGAGCTCTCAGCTCGACCCGAGTTGACCTACCCGCCAGTCAGGGCTACAATCGCCGCCGGCCGACGAGGAGAAACGCCATGCGCCACAAGGTCATTCTGCGAAAATGCGC
>JAUVHW010000250.1 GCA_030593075.1 Ardenticatenales bacterium | reverse complement strand
GCGGGCCCTGGAGAACTATAGGCGGCATGGCGAACTCATCCCGGTCAAGGATGTGGTCCGCATCGCTGGCCAAGTGGCCGACGCGCTGGACTATGTTCACGCCCACGGGGTGATTCATCGCGACATCAAGCCGTCGAACATTCTGCTGGACAAGCGGGGCCACGCGGTTCTCACCGATTTTGGCATGGCCCTTGTCACGTCGGATGATGTTGAGGCCGTGTTCCTGGGTACCGCGTACTACATCTCGCCTGAGCAGGCCGTCTCGCCGGCAAACGCTGTTTCTCAGAGCGATCTCTACTCGCTGGGTGTGGTCCTGTACGAGATGCTGACAGGAAGGCTGCCGTTCGAGGGCGATACGCCGGTGACTGTCGCTCTGAAGCACATCAGCGAACCGCCTCCCTCTCTGCAGCTGGCTACCCGCGGCCTTCCTCTGGCCGTAGAACAGGTGGTTCTCCGAGCTCTGTCAAAAGAGGTGGGGGCGCGCCACCAGACGGGGGCCGAGCTGATGGCGGCCTTGGAGAAGGCGTTTGAGGAGCCAGACGCGGACCAGTTGGAGACAGCTGAGCGCGCCGCCGCGGCGGCAGAAGAAGACGTGGGCGAGGCCCCGGGCCCGAGTCCCGCTACCGCTCAGCGACGGCCAGTTTCCGTGCGTTCGTTGATACGAACCGTGAGGGATGAGCGCGCCCCCGAGCAGGCAAATGGCCCGGGTGACCTCTTGGCCGCTCCTCGACCTCTTCCGGGCGCTAATCTCCCTTCCTGGGCGCTCGCGGTGGTCGTCATAGGCGCCGTGCTGGTGATGGCGGCGCTGCTGGGGGCACCGATATTGAGAGGACTGCGAGACCGTCCGGCCGCTACTCCCCTCCTGCCTGCCGCAATGCCGCCCGCCCCCCCCAATGTCCGGATGATCTACGATGGCACGTCGGTGACTCTGGTCAACGTCTCCAGTGCTCCAATCTCGCTGGACCCGGTGACCTTTGAGAGTGTCTCGGAGGGGGGGACACCAGTGCGCGCCTTTTCCGCGGTATCGTGGAGCCGGTTTGCCATCAGCCCGATCACCGCTCTGCCGGCCGGCAGCTGTCTGCAGGTAATCCGCTCTGGGACGACTCGGACCAGGCCGGCGGCCTGTGATTCCGTGCAGGGCTGGATCGCTCCTTCCAAGCAGCAGTACTTTTGGATCGGGGGTGAGGACAGCTCGGCTTTTCGGATAGTGCAGGGAGACAGCATCGTGTACACTTGCCAGATCGCCGATGGTCAGTGTGAGTTCTACCTGCCGCAACCATAGGAGCCCGGCCGAGAACCCCACGTCCGGATGATGCCTGACGGCAGAAGGGGTGGGGGTGCCGGGGGCTGGATGCTCTCCGGGATCAGCAGATGACTGGCAGAGATCGTCAGCCCGAGCCGGCCGCAGGCGCAGGTCGGCGCTCTGCTCGAGATGTCTCGCGGGTTCATTGAGTCTATGCCTTGGTCCCCTGTATTGCCAGCCACTGCGGGCCGCAGGCGATGCGCCAACCGTCCAGCCGCGACTGCTGGGCCAGTTGCGCGGCCTCCTCAGGCGTGTAGGCCGCATTTCGACTGGACAAAGGCTCATTTGCCCGGCGCAGGGCGGCCGGCACGACAAAGTGGGTGACGAACCACAGGAGCACCCAGGCAGGGGCGCTCAGGTCACGCCGCAGGTCAAAGACCAAGAAGGATCCGCCGGGGCGCAAGACTCGGGCAATCTCGTTCAGCACGGCAATGGGGTTACTCCAATGGTGCAGGGATAGTGTGCTGACGACCAGGTCGAGGGACGCATCGGGGAACGGTGTCTGCTGCACATCGCCTTTCTCAAAAGAGACGCGGCGCCTCATGCCGGAGCGCTCTGCGTAGCGCTCAGCCTGGGCCAGCATCTCATCCGACAGGTCGACTCCCGTCACGTGCAGGCCAGGAGCCTGCCGTGCCAGTTGGAACACCAGGTGGCCCGGACCGCATCCCAGATCGGCCGCCTCCCCGTGCTGGACCATCCTTGCTGCCCGGCGCGCAACGAACCGGCGCAGCAGGCGCATGTGGGGCAGGGTCGCCACCCGGTTGAAAGCCTTTGCCACTTCCGGGTCGTCCAGACCCTCGTGACCCGGAACCCGCTCCCGCGGCCGGCCGGCATAGAGCCATGCGGCCGCAGCCAGGGCGCCGGCGAGCAGCCCGCCACAGCCCCATGCCCGCCGGTACTGCATCATTCTGCCGAATCCCCTGGCTCAACTGCCCGATAGCGCAAATCGGCGTAAACCACGCCCCGCCGCACCCGCTCATCCTGTTCCTGCAGCCACTGCTCCAGCCCCACGAGCTGCAGGCGACGGTTGTCAGCGATGAGGGTGGGATAGGTGGCTGCCAGCTCCTCAATGTGTTCGCAAGGGAAATCGGGACACTGGCTGCAGGAATCCAGCTCGCGCTGCCGAGCACAGGGTCGAATCCTGCACTGGGGGTAGCCACCGCCAGCGCGGCAGCCGGGACAGCCACCTTTGGCTTCCAGGTTCCCCAGGAATTCCCAGAATCCGTTGAAACCGTCGATGGTGGTTCCCCACCAGGGCCACCCCTCCTCGGTCATTGCCTTCTGCAGCTCGGCCGCCAGGTCGCGAATGCGGGATTGCTCGCCGCACAGTCGGCAATACAGGCCACAGAACGTTACGAACTCGAACCGATCTTCCATGTGGGCCTCCAGAAACAAGAGAGCGTGCGAAGGGCGAGGTCCTGCGCTGGCATTACCCTCCGTGCCCCAGTACGTTCAGCCAGGCCGACGCAGGGAGTCGAGGCGGGAGGATCTCAGGATTGACTGACCACACCATACATCTGGTCCGGCATGAGGATGTCGGGGAAGCGGCCGCGCAGGCTCCGCCGGGCCTGGTCGCACAGGTGACAGGCGCCCGCGTAACCCTCTCTGTGTTCCAGCCCGTAGCGCCGCACCAGCTCGGCTGGTCCGCCTGCCAGCAACGGACCAGTGATAGGGTGTGCGTCGGCATCGTACTTTTCGCAGATCTGGCTCAACGGTGTGCGGAAAACGTTGCCCAGCGAGATCCCCTGGCAGATGTGCAGATTGCCAAGGGGGTCGAGGTGCAGGCGCCCCGGCTCACGCAGGTTCTCGTAGGGGCACTCGGCGAACTGCTTCCAGGAGTGCAGACAGGCCTGTTCCACGAGCTTCTCCGCCGCTCGCCCGCGATACATGACGCCCGACTCGCCAACGGGAAGCTGCCCGGATGGTGACACCGAGTCCGCCGCCTCGGGCTGGGCAACGCTGATCACGCCGGCCGGGATGTTCAGCTTCTCTGCCGCGCGGCGTGCGGTCTCTGCCTGGCGGCTGAGTTTCTCACTCCAGTGGTAGAGGTCGCTGCTGACGGAGAGATCCTGGACCAAGCCTGCCAGCGGCCGCAGCCACTCTAGGGCATCTTCGACTTCAGTGGACCAGTAGCCGTTTGTCACCACGCCAACCTGAAAGCCCATGCCGGCCGCCTCCTGAATCCCGTGGAGCAGAACGGGGTAGTAGAGAAAGGGCTCTCCGCCTTCAAAGTAGATTCGTTCGATGGTGCCCAGGTCCCGAGCTTGCCGCAGGACCTGGCGAATGTCCCGCAGCGTCATGGTGCCGTCCTGCCACGGACTGCCCCAGACAAAGCAGTGATCGCATTCCAGATTGCATTGATAGGTCAACAGCAGATGCAGAGCAGAAAGCTTCATATGCACACCTCTTGTGAAACGCCACAGGAGTGATTTGAGCCCAACGTCCCTGCCTGGGGAGACTAGTCGCAGTAGTAGATGCCGTTGTCAGGGAAACGTGCTCAGATCGGTTGAGGCTGGGCTCAGGACCGAGAGCCCGCTGCTACTCGATCAATCAAGCGACGGCGTGCTCGGATTGTAGTGGCTTCGGCGGTCTGAGCAAACTCCAGTGGACGAGTTCCTGCTGGTGTAGCCTTCAACTTGACATAACAAGCGATCTCGCAGCCTTGCTAAGGAACGCAAGGTATCGGAACATCCACAAATGCCCAGAAAACCTGTCAGAACTGCCCTGCGTGGCTGTGAGGACTGCACACTCGCGGGGGAGGGCAGGGGATTGGGGTGCTTGGCCGACAGCGGTCCCTCGGCAGCAGGAGGTGGCACCCGCCGGCCCGCCCGCAGCGCGTAGTCTCTAGTCTACTTCGCTCGCCTCGGCCGCGGAGCGGCCGAAAGTAGCCAGCTGGTCCTTCACCTTGCCCAGAGCGGTGAACGGCGCGTAGATGCGCCGCGTGGTTCCGATGTCAACGTGGCCCAGGTAGACTTGAAGCACATCCAGGTCCATTCCCTCGTGCAGGAGCTGCCGGGCCCGGTAATGACGGAAGTCGTGGGGCGAGGTGCCCTGGAAGAGCCCTAGCGTTCGGGCAGCATCCTTGACCACCTTCCACAATGCCCAGCGGCCGAGGGCCTTGCCCTTGTTCCGACCGTGGGAGATGAACAGTCCAGGATAGCTGTCGGTCCGCTCTGCGCAGTAGGCTGCAACGGCAGCCTGGGCCTCGGGCGTGAGCAGTATTACCCGATCCCTTCCGCCCTTGCCGCGGATGAGCACCTCGTCCAGCCGGCCATCCAGTACCTGCGAACGGGTGAGGGAGGCAACCTCCGAAACGCGTCCTGCAGAGGCATACAGCGTGTGGACGATGGCCCGGTTGCGCAACAGGCGCAGCCGTTGCAGACGATTCCGGCTGCCCCGCGCCGGGAGCGGCGTGCTGTCATAGTAGGTCACAACTCCTGGCAGGCCCGGATCCACCGGATGGGCCACCTCTGACGGCCGGCGCGTTCTGCCCTGGACTGCCCTCAGCCGGTTCCGCGCTCTCGTCACTGAGCAACCCGGCTGGAGCCTGTCGTGGGCATCCAGCCAGATCAAGAAGCGACGCGCGGCCGCTAGATAGACCGCCACTGTCCGCGGCCGGTATTGGCGAGCACCGC
>JAUVHW010000030.1 GCA_030593075.1 Ardenticatenales bacterium | reverse complement strand
AGTTCCTCTAGGTTCTCGATGATCCAGTCGCCTGTGGCCCACCCGGATTGCGAGCCTGCCGGCCGGAAGCCGAATTCGGTCTGTTTGACAACCAGCCGGTAGGCCTGCTCGCCATCAAAGACCGAGCGCCGGACGGGAGTGCTGGTGACGAGGTCTGGGAGGCAGCCAGCCAGCAGAAGCAGCACCAGCATCCAGAGCCACCAGCCCACGTGCTCTCGATTGGACCGCGCAAGCACTGTGCTGCGAGGAGAGGTGGTTCGCTGGCCAGGTGGGGCTGCGCTCATGTCGATGTCCGCACAGGGGAGATGCAGGCTGAACCGATAAAGCCAGCCAGCACCTTGCTGGAGCGCTCTGCAAAGTACTGGTATCGCTCCTGCTTTTTCAAGCGATGCTCGGGCGCCGGCAGAAGGCCGAAATTGGCCTTCATCGGTTGGAAGGAGCCGATCTCGGCGTGAGTAACATAGTGCACCAATGCCCCCAACATAGTAGCTGGAGGCAGGATAACCGGGTAGTCTCCTTTCAGCAGGCGGGCGGCGTTCACTCCCGCTAGCAGACCAGTGGCAATGCTTCCCACGTATCCCTCGACTCCGGTCAACTGCCCGGCAAAAAAGAGGTCGGTCCGGCGGCGGGACTGGAGCGTCGGCTGCAGGACGGTCGGTGAGCTGAGGAAGGTGTTGCGGTGCATCTGGCCCAAGCGGACGAACTCAGCCCCCTCCAGCCCCGGGATGAGTCGAAACACCCGTTCCTGCTCACTCCACCGCAGGTTGGTCTGAAAGCCGACCATGTTGTAGAGTGTCCCCGCCAGGTTGTCCTGCCTGAGCTGGACCACCGCGAAGGGTCGCTCTCCAGTACGCGGATCCACCAGCCCGACAGGCCTGAGCGGGCCGTAGGCAAGAGTCTCCCGCCCTCGTGAGGCAATCACCTCGATCGGGAGGCAGCCTTCGAAGAAACGGGCGTCCTTCTCTTCAAAGTCGCGCAGCGCAGCTCGCTCCGCCGTGGTGAGTGCCTGCCTGAACCGTTCGTATCCCTCCTCGTCAAGCGGACAGTTGACATAATCTCCGCCATCCTCGTGATCTCTGTAGCGGGAGGCGCGAAAGGCAACCGTCATGTCGATCGAATCCGCCGTGACGATGGGCGACAGCGCATCATAGAATGAGAGCGCCTCCCGGCCGGTCAGTTCCCGCAGACTGGCTGCGAGCGAGTCAGAGGTTAGCGGGCCGCTGGCTATGATGGTGGTGGTGTCGGGCACGGCACCCACCTCCTCACGACGCACGGTTATGTTGGGGTGTGTCTCCAGTGCTTGGGTAACCGAGTCGGCGAAGAGTGTCCGGTCTACCGCCAGGGCCGAACCGGCCGGCACGGCGGCCGCTTCCGCGCAGGTGAGCAGGAGTGAGCCCAGCTGTCTCAGTTCCGCTTTCAGAACCCCGGGTGCGCGGTGGGGGAGGGTGGAGCCCAGCGAGTTGCTGCACACCAGCTCGGCAAACCTGTCAGTAGTGTGCGCAGGTGTGGGGACGGCAGGGCGCATCTCGTAGAGCGTCACCTGGACGCCCCGCTCGGCCGCCTGCCAGGAGGCCTCGCTACCCGCTAGACCGGCGCCAACAACTGCCAGTTCCATCTTGCCCGTGATTGTAGCTGCAACCCTGGCGGCGGCAAACCGGCACTGGAGTGTCACCGAGGCTGCGCGAGAATACCTGGGAGGGCCGGCGTGTGGCACGCTTTGTGCAACATCACTTGTCAGCTACTCTAGCCAGTGCTATACTCCTGCCGACTGCCATGCACCTAGGTCTCTACCCGGTCACGAGCACGACCGTCACGACGCACATCATCGTGACGACTAATTTGCTGACTCTCACCAACGTCGAGTTGGAGGCGTTGGTGGAGACCAAGCTGTCCGACAACCCGGCCCTGGAGATGGCGGACTCGCAGCCTTGCCCGCGCTGCGGCGCTCTCATTGAAAAGCCTCCCTGTCCACACTGCATGGACGAATTGCTCGCCAAGGCGGCGCTGAATGTGGAGGCTGGATATCGTCCCCAGGCAGGCGCGACGCGTCTGGACGACGACTATGACCCGCTGATGAGTGTGGTTCAGCCCACCCGGCTCGCGGATCACATCTTGCGCCAGCTCTCTCCGCAGCTAGACGCCGACGCTGTGGCAATTGCGGCCTATCTGGCCGAATCGCTGGATGAGCGAGGGTTCTTGACCGCCACTGTGGAGCAGGTGGCTGACGAGTTGAAGGTGACGCCGGCCGACGTGGAGGAGGTGCTGCACAAGCTTCAGCTGGCGGACCCTGTTGGGGTCGGTTCGCGTAGCCCTCAGGAATGCCTGCTGCGGCAGCTGGAGGCGCTCCCGCCCGCGGAGGAGTGCGCACAGCACCTCCGTTCGGTCGCCCAGCAGATCCTTGGCGAGTTCTGGGAATCATTCTTACATGGCAGGTGGAGCGAGATTCCGATCCCGTCGCAGCAAGTCTCGGCCGCGGTCTCCTTCATTCGCACCAACCTCACTCCCTATCCGGCGTTGGCCGGCTGGGAGGAGGAGCTTGCCCGCCGCCGGGGGCCGGTCGCTTCGTCGCACTATTCTCGGCCGGACATGGCGATCTACTGCGATGGGGACGGGGACCTAGCGGTGGAGATCTTTTCCGTCAGGCCGAGCTGGCTCCGCCTAAGCCCCAGTTTTCGGGAGATGACCCGAACGGCCAATGGTCCCGGCCGCGATAGCTGGGTGGAAATGGCCGAGAGTGCCCGGCTCTTTATCAAATGCCTGGGCCAGCGCCAGCAGACTCTTCGGCGCGCTGTGGATGCGCTGGTCCGGTATCAGGAGAAGGCCATCCGCGAGGGGGACGCCCATGTCCGGCCGCTGACGCGCACCCAGCTGGCGCAGATGCTTGGGCTGCACGAAGCCACCGTGAGCCGCGCCATCAATGGCAAGACAGCGGCTCTGCCCGATGGTCGGATTGTCCGACTATCGCATTTCTTTGAATCCGGCAAGTCGACCAAAGAGATCATCCGTCAGATGATTGCTGAGGAGAACCGCCCTCTGAGCGACGGCGCCATCGCCGAACGCCTGGCGGCAACCGGACGGCCGATTGCCCGTCGCACTGTGGCCAAGTACCGGAACATGCTGGACATCCTCCCGGTTCATCTGCGGGCCAGACAGAAACTCCAAGCAGCTGCATGACCGATTCTATTCATTCTCCCCTTGCGGAGCCGACGAGCACCCGGCTAGATGGCAGGGACAAATCCCGCTACGCACCGCAAGCATGGGAGAGTCGCCACCTGGGCGGGTTTGAGCGACTCATAGACGCGCTGGTGCGGATGGTGACCGCGGACCGGGCCGGACGTGAAGAGTCGATGGCTACTCTGGCTTACTTTTTCGGGGCTGACGCGGCCGGCCTCTACGTCGTTCCCCAGCCGGGCCGCCCTATGGAGTTGACCGACAGCTACAATCTTACTTCCAGCGCGCCTAGTCAGCTGGGGAACGCCATGCAGACCGGCGGCAAGGGCCATGTGCAGTCCATCACTCAGTGCCACGTGCTCGACGCCCGTGATGGAATCTGGGCCCGCGCTGCTCAGGCGGCCGGATGGCAGGAAGTAATAGTCTACACTCTGCCGCGCTGTTCGGCGAGCCTGGTCCTCGCTTACGGGGGGCCGGCGGCGTATCTTGCGGCTGGCTTTGTCAAGGCTTCTCTGCAGTCCCTAGCGCTTTCCGTGCGACACAGACAGGCTCTGGCAAGGATTAGGTCGTTGCGCCAGCAGAGGGATGAGCTGGACCACCTGGTAACGGATGGGTTCAACCGCCTCAGCGAGGCCGCCGTGATCCTGGACAGTGACGGCAAGGTCATTAGCTGCAATCTCCTTGCCGGCCAATTGCTTGGCTATGCTATAGACGAGATCCTGGGTATGCCGGCTGATGGCTTTCTGGTCTCCCGAGGAGACCTCGACCAGTACATACAGCGAGTTCTCTCCGGCCGCAGCTCGCTGGAGGAACACCACCTGACCCTCTACCAGCGATATGGCGAGACCCTTCCGGTACGGATGCGAATTGCCCCTCTGCGCGTACCCGGCCGGCCTGCCCCATATGGGGCAGTAGTCTTTTTCTCGGACCGAGGAGCCGAGCAGACTGAGGTTGCAGAGAGCGGACTGCGCCAAAAGAACGTCCAGTTGGAGCGCATGATGTCCATCTTGGCGCACGAGATCCGCAATCCTCTGGCGAGCATCAAGGCCGGGCTAGAATACCTGGAGCCCACTCTCAGCCACGATGAAGATGCTCGCGAAGACCTGAAAGCCATCCAGAGCGAGATCCATCGCCTCAACCGCCTTTTGACCGACGCTCTCCTGATTTCGCGCCGGTCAGAGCCAAAGACCAGCCCCCAATCCATCACCGACCTGCTGGATGGTCTCCTGGCCGGCCGCCAGAAGCTGCTCTCCGAGCGGGGAATCGCCGTGCGCAAGAGTTACCAGCCGGACCTGCCCAGTGTCCAGATCGACCGCGCGCAGATGGAACAGGTTTTCGACAACCTCATCGTGAACGCCATCCACGCCATGCCGGACGGAGGTGATCTCTCCGCAACGGTGGCTGCCTCCACCGGGCCTGCCGATGACCCCCTCAAGCGCCATCCTACCGTCGAGATCAAGATAGGCGATTCTGGTCCCGGGATCCCACCCGAGATTCAGGAACGAATCTTTGATCCCTTCTTCACGACCAAGAGAGGCGGCACCGGGTTGGGACTGGCCGTCGCTCGCCGGATCGTAGGCCAGCACTATGGCACTCTGGGCGTGGAGAGCTGGCCGGGCATCGGATCCATCTTTGTCGTCACACTTCCAATGGAGGATACGCGTGAGCAAGACGATCCTCTTTGTGGATGACGAGACCAACTTGCGCACCTTCATGTCCAAGACCTTGCGACGCGATGGATACGAGGTCTTGGAGGCTGACACTTTGGCCGCCGCCAGGGAGCAGCTAGGAACCAATTGGATAGACATCATCATTCTCGACAGAATGCTTCCCGATGGCGAGGGGCTGGCGCTGTTGAAGGAGCTGCAGCACAGTGACCACAAGCCGCCGGTCATCATGCTGACTGCCTATGGAGCCATCGACAACGCCGTGGCTGCCATGAAGATGGGCGCCCACGATTACCTCACCAAGCCGGTGGAGACCGAGGAGCTGCGTGCCCGCCTGGAGCGGATCTCCGAGACGGTCACCCTGCGCCAGGAACTGGATCACCTCCGGCAAAAGTCTGGCGGGAGTCTCCAGGAGTGGATTGTGGGGCAGACCCCGGCGATGCGCCGCGTTGCTCAGGATGTTGAAACGGTGGCGCCTACCAACAGCACAGTCCTCATCACCGGCGAGAGCGGCACCGGAAAAGAAGTAGTCGCCCTCATCATCCATCATAAGAGCCTGCGAAGCGACAAGCCCTTCCGACCCATAAACTGCGCCGCTCTTCCCGAGCATCTGCTAGAAAACGAGCTCTTTGGGCACGAGACTAACGCCTACACGGGGGCGGGCAAGCAGAGAAAAGGGCTGTTCGAGGTGGCCGACGGGGGAACCCTCTTCCTGGATGAGATCAGCAACATGAAGCCCGAGATGCAGGCCAAGCTGCTGCGCGTGATTCAGGAACGGACTGTTCGCCGCCTGGGAGGAGCGCGGAATATCCCCGTTGACATCCGGCTGCTGGCAGCCACCAACCAGGACCTGGAGAAGGCAATGGAGGAGGGCAGGTTCCGCCAGGACTTGTATTTCCGCCTGAGCGTGGTGCGAATCCATCTGCCTCCTCTGCGCCAGCGAGTGGCCGACATCCCTCTCTTCGTCGCAGCCTTTGTCGATGGCTTTAACCGCGAGCTGGGCAAGAGCATCTCGGGAGTCAGCCCGGAGGCACTCGATGCACTCAAGTCTCATTCCTGGCCTGGCAGCATCCGCGAACTGCGCAACGTCATTGAGCGGGCGGCCGTCTTTTGCGGTGGGGACCAGATTGAGATCTCGCATCTCCCGCAGGAGATCCTTGGGGGCGGTTAGGGGGTATACGTGTTCTGGGGGAACCTGTCGCGACTGTGCCGGCCGCCTGACTGACTGACTGGGCCGCCCAGTACTCCCTCCAGTAAGCGCCAGATCAGCGGCTCCTTTCTGCTGCCCTTCCTTCTCCACACTCACCCGTTTGGCGGTTCTGCCGACTCCGGAGCTCCCGCGCGCTGGCTTGACGCCGCCGAAGGTCGGGCGCTGAACTGGCGGCCGCGCCACTGGCACGCTTTCTGCATCTTCCCATCTTACCCTGGGACTCACCAGACCTGATCGGTCAGGTGAGGAGCCAGGGCAACGGTTACCTATGGAGTGAATGGAGTTGACCATGACTGATCCGACCAATGTCGCAGCCCTCTCTCTCTCCCTCATGCTTGGACTAACCGGATTCATTGCGTGTGTGCAAGGTCTACGCACGATGCTGGCCCAGGACTACCAGCGGACGCTGCGCAAGCTGTCCGTCCAGTCCGCGCAGGTTGGCCAAAAGGGGCTCGCTGATGTCGCCCTCGCACCCATGCTGGACGCATCGGCCCGGTTGATCGACGCTGTCAGCGGGCTGGTTCGCACCGCTGTCGGGGTCGGCGTCTTTCTTTGCCTGATGGGAATCGGGATGATGGTGGCATCCTACTTGATGGTGTCTCGTCTCCCGCTGTGATATCAGCCGTTTCTCCGACTGTGGGCCGCAGCCTGGACTGACTGCCAAAGATGCGAGACACCGCGGGTAGCTCGGCCGCTGCCCTGGTCGAGCGCGTAGCCAGTGCAATCCCAGACCGCTCGCAGGCGGCCCAGGTGCATCACCGCCTGAGGTCGTATGTGCCGGCGTGGCAGCTGGCTCAACAGCCTGAGGTGTTGGAGGCGTTGCTGGCAGAGGTCAGTAGTGGGGACCCTCTCTGGTGGCGGCCGGCGCGCGTCGCCCTGCTCGCCATTGCTGCCCGGCGCGGCCTGGCAGGCAGCCAGGAGGCAGAGACGTGGCTTCTCGATGGGGGGAAGCCTTTTCTCTTTGCGGCCGCAGGCGAGAGTCCTCACTCCGATTCCCCTGCTGACCAGCTGCAGGATGCCGAGGCCTTGTCAGAGCGCACCTTGGTGCGAGATGCCTGCCGCGCTCTGTACCATCATTCCTCCAGCGGGTCGGCCGATTGCGCCGGCCTATCGGACGGTGAACTGGTCTGCCTGTATGACTTTGCTACTCGAGTTCCCTCGCCAGCGTCTGACGCTGCCTGGCTAGCTGACGTCGCGCAGGAGCGACCGGCGACCGCCGCGAAAACGTTGCTGCTCAACAATGACCCCGCTGACTGCCATCTCGCTTGCCAGGAAATCGCAAAGGCTCTCTCCTCGCCGCAGACTCTTGCCTTTGCCGCCGCCCTGGCTGACGCGGGGGCGCCGGACCTGGCCGCGAATCTATCCCAGCAGCTGCTGGAGGCTCTGCCCGAACCGGAGGAAGCGGGAGAGCCCGAACAGCTGGCCCAGGCCGCCGTGGGTTACCTCTACCGCGGGCTGGCGGCCGCCGCCAACCAACCGGCCGCTGCGGTCAGCGAGCTGGAGAAGGCGTGGGGCAGGGGGCGGGTGCTGGCGGCTGCACTGGCTCGCCAACTTGGGCAGCTGCGCCTGGCGCAGTCGGACCCCGGCGCTGCTCTGGCCGCCTACCGGCTGGGTCTGGAACTCGCGCCCGCCAGCGCAGAAATCCGCGCCGCCGCGGCCGATGCCATGATTCAGCTGGAACGCTATCAAGATGCGCTGGACCTGCTGGGGCAGGCACCCGACACCACAGAGCAGCACTACCAGCTGGCCTGGCAGCGGGCCAGGGCATTGGCGGCTCTGGAGGAGAGCACCGCTGCTGACGCAGCTGTCCAGACAGCTGACCTGGCCGACACCGCGGAGCGGCTGCATCAGGCAGCCGGTCTCCTGGCCGAACTTGGGCAGACCGAGAGAGCCATTGCCGCCCTGGAGCAGGCAGTGGCCAGCGCGCCCGGCACTGCAGACTGGTACCAGGAGCTGGGTGATCTCTACGCCAGTCAAGCTGACTGGAGCGCGGCCGAGAACTGCGTTCTCCAGCAGGTTGCGCTCGATCCAGAGAACGTGCCCGCGCTCTTGCGGCTGGCGTCCGTCAGGCGCGCTCGGGGGCGCCACGACGCCGCGCTAGAGGCTGCGGAGCGAGCCTCCCATCTCGAGCCGCAGAACTCGCACGCGCTGAATGAATGGGTGGTCGCAGCCCACAGTGCCGGCCAGTGGCAGACCGCGGTCAGGGCCGGCCAGGCCGCTCTTACACTAAAGCCAGACTCGGCCCAGGTGTACAGGCTGATGGGGCAGTCCTTCGAGGCCTTGAATCAGGATGATGAGGCGTTGTACCATCTGCGCAGAGCGACTCAGCTGCCCCACGAGGACCTCTCAGCCAGCTGGCTAGCGCTGGCTGAGTACTATCACCGGCGAGATGATTCGGCCCAGGCCGAGCGGACACTTCTCGATGCTGTACGAGAGGTTGGAGAGCAGCAGGCAGGGTCGCTGCTCTTCCGCCTGGCTACGCTCTATGAGGACACCGGGCGGCCGACAGAGGCCCAGTCCGCCTTCTGGCGCGCCTACCAGGCCGGAAACTGCTCCAGCCCTTTGCTGACGCGGTTGGGTCAGGTACTGACCAAGTTGGGGCACCACGAGGAGGCGATCGCCAAGTTGGAAGAGGCGGCTGCTCAGCCGGATGCGGACGTGGTGACCTTTCAGAGTCTCGCGCTGGCTCTGGAAAAGGGCGGCCGGATTGCTGAAGCGGCCGCTGCAGCCCGCCAGGCTGCTTCCCTCCGGCCCACGGACAGTCAGCTCCTGCTGGATGCCGGCCGGCTGAGCCTCATGGACAACGATCCAGTGGAGGCGGTCACACTGTTCCAAGAGGTGGCTCGTCAACAGCCCGACGACGCCTCGGTCCTGGAGAGGTTAGGAGAGGCCCTCGAGGCGGACGAGGACTGGGCGGCCGCGCTGGATGCCTACTGGTCCATCGCCCGTCTTGATCCGGGGAATCCTCGCGCCATGCACCGCATCGGCGCTGTCTATAACCGGCTCGGACAGTACGAGCCGGCCGTTGCCGCACTGAAAGAGGCGGAGGAACGTCTGCCAAAGGATCCATCGATCAAGGATGACTTGGCTGAGGCGCTGGAAGGGGCGGAATGGTGGGACGGAGCATCGCACGTTCGGCGGCAGGCAGCCGAGCTGACTCCGCACGATTCTGAGCGTCTGGTGGCCTGGGCTAGAGCCGCTCGTCAAGCGGGAGACATTGCAGCCGCCGAAGAGGCAGTCGCCCGGGCGCAGCAGCTTCCACCTGGCAGCGGCCAAGCTGTCGTGGAGTGGGCGCTCTTGCAGCGGGACCGCGGAAAGGCCACCCAAGCAGTCCAATCCCTGCGTGACCAGGCTGCCAACAGCCTGCAGCCGGCGCACCTCTGGGAGGTCGGGGAGGCGCTGACGGAACTGGGGGAGTACGACGCTGCGGCAGTCGCCTATCGCCGGGGCGCGGAACTGGACCCGGAAGGCGCCGACGCCCAGGTTCGCCTTGGAGAGGCGTGGGTACGCCTTGAGGACCACGCCCAGGCTCTGGCAGCGTACCGAGCGGCAGCCCAGTTGGAGCCATCAAACCCGGCACACCGGCTATCGGTCGGAGAGATGCACTGGCGCCTGGACCAATTCCTGGAGGCAGCTCGGGCCTGGGATTCGGCGCACGAGTTGCTCCCTGAGGACCAGAGAGTGGTCGACAAGCTGGCAAGCGCCTGCGCTCTCTCGGAGGATCCGGCGGAGGCGTTGGAGCTGTCGTTGCGAGCGGCCGAGCGGGCCGAGTCAGCTGGAGCAGCCGCAGGCGCTCTGTGGCGGGAGGCAGGCCGGGCGGCGCTGAGGCTTGGTGAGCCAGAGAGAGCGAGGAGTTGCCTGGTGCGTGCTCTCGAGAATTCGCCGCGGGACCCCGAGACCCACAGCCTGACGGGCGCTCTGGCCGAACTGGTAGGCAGGCCAGAAGAGGCGCTGGAATCCTACCGGCGGGCCGCGGAGTTGCAGCCAGACGAGCGCGCCTACCAGCTTCAAGTGGCCGACGTGCTCGCCAAGCTCGGTTGGGATGCGGCCGCTCTGGAGGTCTGGGAGGGCCTGGTCGAGGAGGGCGACACAGATGCGGCTCTGGTTTCAAGGCTGGGACAGTTGGGTGACCTGTATTCCCGCTCCGGACGGTACCAAGAGGCTGAGCGCACCCTGCGGTCGGCGCTCGATCACTCTCCAGAGGACGAAACGCTGCAGCTTGGTCTGTACAGGGTGCTGACAGAACGGGCCGAACTCGCCGACTATCACCGTCGCGCGGGGGTGCGCGTACCGGATGCGGTAGCTGACCTGGGGCAGGCAGTTGACCGGCTGGCAGACGGGGATTCGCCTCAAGACCGGCGCGACTCGGCTCGCGGCCGCCTGCTGCTGGGAGACGTAGACCAGGCCATCGTTGAGCTTAACGCGTATCTGGACAGCGCTGACTCGCCGGCGGCCGATGACCTTGCCGCGCAGCGGGCGCTGGGCGTGGCCTACCGGCGGGCGGGCCTGCTGGATGCAAGCCAGATGGCACTCACCGCTGCCCTGGGGATAGCACCCGACGACACCCGAACCGGGGTAGAAATGGCTGCAACCTACCTGAAGGCCGGGCAGGCGGAGCCAGCTCGGAACCTGCTGGAGCGGCTCGTGGAACAGTCGGCCGAGGACCCCGTTCTCCTGTATTACTGTGCTCAGGCGGCTCACAGCGCCGGTGATATCGACAAGGCCATCGGCACGCTTCAGGCTGCTGTGGAACTGAAGCCTGAGAACGGCAGCTGGCAGCGCGAGCTGTCCGGCTGGCTGCGAGGGGAGGGTACCGCTCTCGCTGCCCTCCCCTACGCCGAGGCTGCTCTGCGACTGGAGCCGGAGGACGCCCAGGCAGGAGCGGAGCTGGCCCGGGTCCTGGCCGATCTGGAAAGGTTCAAGGAGGCAATCCCTGTCTGGCAGGAGGCGCTGGCCGCGAGTCCGGACAATGCCGGCTGGTGGACCGCTCTAGGCCAGGCGCTAGTCGCGGCCGGCCAGCCGAAGCCGGCGGTTGATTGCTTTGCCAAGGGCGTGCACCTGGAGCCAGATGCCGCGGACTCGTATCTGGGATGGGCCGAGGCCTTGCTGGCGCAGGGCGACATTGATGCCGCTCGCCAGCACATCGATTCCGCTCTGGAGATGTCGCCCCACCTTCCGGCCGCCCACGGGGTGCTGGGTCACTGGCAAGCAGCCAAGGGATCATGGGAGGAAGCCCTGGCCAGCTTTCAGACGGCCGCCCTGCTGAGCGGGAACGGCAAGGGACGTGGCCGGACGCACGTGCCGGCTTCCTCCACTTTGCCGGCGGATGTGGAGAGCGGAACCCTCAATACCCTTCAGGACGGCGGCGACCAGGGGGCGCCGGTGCGCTCGGCTCAGCAGGCCGGGTATCTTCTCCACGTGGCCCGCGCCTATTGGGAGCTGGGCTCTCCCGAGCAGGCTCTCCATGAATTGAGCCGCGCCGCAAGGCTGGACCCGGGGTCAGGCGCTGTCCTTTCCCTCATGGGGGACATCCATCTGGCGACCGGCGACCGCGACATGGCGCGCCAGGCGTACCAGCAAGCAGCCAAGGTCTGCCCGTCGGACCCGCACTACTCGGTGCAGTTGGCACGCTTTTTGCAGAATGAAGGCCAGCTGGACCAGTCGCTACACTGGTTATCCAAAGCGCTGGACAAGCGGCCGAACGCAGAACTCTGGGTAGAAGCAGCCAAGGTCTACGAGCAACGCGGCCAGCGCGGCGAGCAGTTGGAATCTCTTTACCAGGCGGTCACCCTGGAGCCGGAGAACGCTCGGGCTCACTTTGAGCTGGGACTGGCTCACAAGCAGCGCAAGGAATACAAGCGGGCCATTGAGGCATTTGAGCGAGCCGTTGAGCTGGAACCGGACGATCAGCAGATTCACAAGCAACTCGCGGCCGTGGTTGCCATTTCATTCGCCAGTAGAGCCGGCAACTGAGGGCCACAGACACCAATGAACTACGAGACGACCATAAGCGTCATTCGCGCAGCGCTCGTCAACCAGCAGGCAGCCTTTGCGCAGAGGACCGCCGAGCGCTGGCTGGCGGCGCAGCCAGGCCACCTGACAGTCTCGGTTCTCCTGGCGGAGGCGGTGTTTACCCTCTGCGAAAGCGCTCCAACGCCCGGCCGTGGGTGCACATGCTCGCCCGGCGCGGCAGGCAGAGGATGTGCGAACCGCCTGGAGGCGCGGCGCATTCTGAGCGAGGTTCTGGGCGCAGATCCCGAGAACCAGAATGCTCTGGAACTCAAGACAAGGCTACATCAGCTGGATGGCGACACAGAACTGTCCTGGGCAGCCGCCGCTTCTCTCCACCAGCTGGCTCCCTCAAGTCTGTCGGGGTGGGGTAGGCTCGGCCGGCTGGTCACGCGCGCGCCGGCCGTCAAGCAACGGAAGGGAGGCGAAGGCCAGCAGTCCGACGGCCGCCCTGGCCCTCAGGGACAGGTTCAGGTCCCTGAGGCGGATTTCCTGGCCCTCATCCCTGCGCTGGCTGAGCTGGAGCGCTCTTGGCGCACAGGCCGGGTGTCTGCGGCAAGGGAGATGGCAGAGCAGTTGCTGGAGACCCACCCAAGGCTGGTCAAGGCTCACCTGATACTCGCTGACTGCCTGATGGCGCAAGGCGAAGAGCCGGCTGCGGTCGCCCACCTTCACCAGGCCGCGGCTCTGGACCCCGGGGGCGAGGTGGCGTTGCGGATCTGGGATGGGAGCCGGCCGTACGAGGGGATCTGGCCCACATCTCCAGTTCCAGCAGTGGCTGGGCCGCTCCCACATGGTGTGGCAAGTGCCTTGGGTCTGAATCTGCTCCCCGAGCGGGCGGCGCCGCCGGTACAGCCGGCCGCACCGACCAACGGGCGCAGGAGCCGGCCTGCCCCAGGGCCCTCCCACTCCGCGGGCTCCGAACCAACCATTGATCTGGATTCTGCAACTCCCTCCACGCCTGTCACGATTGCCGAAGAGGCGCTCATCAACGTGCAGGCCGAGATAAGCCGGCTGGCCGGCCGGACGCGCTCTGGCGCCAAGAAGAAGGAGCGGGATCGGCGGGTTCGGTACCAGTCTGCCTATGCTATCGTCACTAGTAGGACTCGCCTGCAGGCTAAGTATGGCAAAGATGGTTGGGAGGAGATTGACGGCGCCCTCCGCACCTTGGCCAAAGCTGCCGAGGCCCATCTCAGGCTGCCGGCCGGCGTGCTCTACATCGACGACCAGGCCAGCATGGAGCCGTTCCAGCTCGAACCGGTAGATCCGACCGACCCATGGGCCGTCAAAACGGTGTTAAGCCGGCTGGATGATAGGCTGGCGGAACACCAGCAGCAGATTGGCTGGGTGCTCCTGGTGGGAGGTCCCGATGTGATCCCCTTTCACCGTCTGCCGAACCCAACCGACGACGGGGATGCTGACGTTCCTTCGGACAACCCGTACGGCTGCAAGGACGAGAACTACTTTGTTCCGCAGCGGGCGGTGGGGCGGCTCCCGGACGGGGTCGATGGCTCTCCCGCGCTGCTGCTGCGCGGCATTGCCACTGCGCTGTCTGCCCATCATGCGATTCGGCGGTCCAGAAAGAGCTGGCTCCGGCAATGGTGGGAGATGCTGCTGAGGTTGATCCGCGGCTGGCATCCTGCTTCGCAAGCCAGCTTTGGCTACGCTGCCAGTGTCTGGCGCAAGGTTTCGCTGACCGTCTTTAGCAAGATTGGACCGGCCCAGCGTCTTCGGATCTCCCCTCCAGTGACCGCGGCCGAGTTCAGCGGCCTCTCTATGGGGCCGTCGCGCTATGGCTACTTTAACCTGCACGGGATCGCCGATGGACCTGCGTGGTATGGTCAAAGGGACCCTTCCTTCCCGGCCGACTATCCTGCTTTTCCCGTCGCTCTACGGCCGCAGGATGTGGCTGCATTGGGGAGTGTGCCGGAAGTGGTGCTCTCAGAGGCGTGTTACGGCGCGCTGGCAGAAGGAAAAACGCCGGAAACCGCTCTCTGCCTCAAGTTCCTGGCCTCCGGCGCGCAGATGTTTGTGGGCTCCACGGTCATCGCATATGGCGGGCTGAATTCGGCTCCTGAGGCGGCCGACCTGCTGGCCTCCTATTTCTGGCAGGAGATCATGGTCGGCCGGTCCGGCGGGGTGGCGCTGCAGCAGGCCAAGGTGGCCTTTGCCCAGCACTTGGACATACGCCAGGGGTACCTGGATGGGGAGGACCAGAAGACCCTCCTCAGCTTTGTCTACTATGGAGATCCGACACTTACCGCTCTTCCTAGCCCTCGGCCGCTCACGGGCAGCAAGCGCGCCAAGCGGACTTGGAAGGAATTGGCCGAGTGCCCTCCCACGGTGTGCGCCAAGGGTGCGCACCGCACTGGGCTCGATTCAGTGCCGGACAGTCTGGTGGAGGAAATCAGGACGCGAGTTGCCAGTTACCTGCCGGGTATGGAGCGCGCCAACCTGGGGGTCTCGTGGCAGCGTGCCTGCCGCGCAGGTCTCTGCCGGCACCAATGCGCTAGCTGCAGGGTGGGTGCATCACCTTCTCCCCTGAGCATTGCTGAGCAGAGGGCAGGGACGAGTCCCAATAGCGGAGCCGGCGCAGAGTTCAGGCCGGGATCGCCTACCGGCAGGATGGTCTTTACTCTCCACAAGTCGGCCAAGGTTGCCGGCCAGGTGCACGAGCAGTTGGTCAAGGTCACCGTAGACGGCGAGGGAAAGATGCTCAAGCTGGCGGTGTCCAAATGAGGATTGAGGAGTACCCTCGGCCCAAGAACGACACAGGTGTTGGCTTTCACTACTTCCCGGACGCAGCTCACACTGGCCGGGAGGATGTGGACCGCTGGGCGCCTCGCCTGGAGGAGCTGGGCGCGAGCTGGCTGGTCATTCAGACGCCTCCCACCCGGCCGGTCCCGGACAGCTTTCTCCAGCGCATGATGATGGCTGACATTGAACCGGTGGTCATGATCGGGCCGGAGCATTCACCCGCCTACGCCAGCGGCGGAGGAATCGGCCCCATGGACCTGGAGGCATTGCAGGGCACCCTCCGCTCGATGGCAGATAGCGGGGTGCACTATATTGTCCTCTATGATCGACCCAATGAGCGCCACAAGTGGGCGCCGCAGGAGTGGACCAAGCCGGGGCTGGTTGAGCGGTTCGTGGATTACCTGGCGCCCGCGCTGGAGATAGTGACGGCCGAGGAGATGATCCCGGTGCTGCCTCCGCTGGAACCCTTTGGCGCGTACTGGGACACGGCTTTTCTGCAGTCGATGCTGAAAAGCTTGCAGCGACGGGGTTTGGGCTCGGTGCTGGATCGGGCAGCCGTGGGCATGCGCAACTTTGCCAACAACCGCCACCTCGATTGGGGCAAGGGCGGCCGGCAGGCGTGGCCGGGAGCTAGGCCCTATTCCGAGCCTGGAGACGGGCAGGACCACCGCGGATTCCGCCTTTATGAGTGGTACGATGTCATCATTCGGGAAGAGGTTGGGCATTCGCTGCCGTTGATTGCCTGCGCCAACGGCCCCCAGCCCAGCCGGATAGAAGGCCACGGCCTGGATCCAGAGGCGCACGCCCAGCAGGCGGTCGAGATGGCTCGCCTGATGATGGTGGGTGAGCTGCTACCGGTGGTCATGAATCACGCCTTTTGGCTGCTGGCCTCCGAGCGAAGCCAGCCCTGTCACCAGGAAAGCTGGTTCCAGGCCGATGGAACTGTACGGCTGCCGGCCGTGGAGGCGCTGGCTCAGCTCCATAGGGAACTCCGTCCGGCAACACCGCTGGCTGAGCCCGTCGCGCCTGTTCAGCGGTCGCCATCCGCTGGCCATGGAACTACTCGGCCAACACCGGCAAAGCGGGAACCGAATGGTCACAAGCCCATCGACCATTACCTGCTGCTCCCGGTCTTTGAGTGGGGCGTCTCCCGCTGGCATCTCTCTGTGGTGCAAGAGTACGTGGAGGCTTTTCTGCCGACCTGCGGTTTCTCGGTTGAGGATGCCAGGCTGGCTCGGCGGGTCACCATCATTGGCAACGAGCAAGGGGTGAGCGCAGAGGCAAGCCGCCAACTGGAGGCCGCTGGGTGCCAGGTCGAGCGGATTGCCGGCAGCACCGGCGAGGAGACCGAGCGCCTACTGAAGCAACTGGCACGGAATAAGCAACAACATCGCTAGCAGCAACAATACTACGCAGGAGGTCACCACATGCACGGCGACACAGTCCAGCTAGACAGCTCAGAGACCGACTGGTTTGTACCCAAGATCAAAGTCATCGGCCTCGGGGGCGCTGGCTGCAACGCTGTCGACCGCATGATAACGGTGGGCATTCCGGGTGTTGAGTACCTGGCTGCGAATACTGACCTCCAGTCCCTGGCTATCTCAGAGGCGCCGACCAAGCTCCAACTGGGCCCCGTTTCTACACGTGGGCTGGGCGCCGGGGGGGAGGCAGAGGTCGGTCGCACGGCCGCGCTGGAAAGCGAGGCGGTGCTGCAAGGCGCCCTGGCGGGTGCGGACATGGTCTTTGTGGCGGCCGGAATGGGCGGCGGCACCGGCACCGGAGCGGCCCCGGTTGCTGCTCGAATCGCGCGCGAGCTGGGGGCTCTAACGGTAGCGGTCGCTACCTTCCCCTTTATGTTTGAAGGCTCTCGCCGCGCCCGGACCGCCCAGGCGGGGTTTCAGGATCTGGCTCGCCATTCGCATACGTTGATCCGCGTCGAGAATGACCGGCTTCTCAAGGTAGCGCCCGCCAATCTCAAGCTGGAGGTCGCATTCCGGGTGGCAGACGATGTGTTGCGCCAGGGGATCCAGGGTGTTGCCGAGTTGGTCACCCAGACCGGGCTGATCAACCTCGACTTTTCCAGTGTGAGCGAGGTGATTCGCAGGGGTGGCAGCGCGCTGATGGCTATTGGACATGGCAAGGGGGCGAACAAGGTCAACCAGGCTGCCGAGGCAGCTCTGGGACACCCTCTGCTCGAGAAAGGACTGATACGGAGGGCCAGCGCTCTCCTGGTTCACGTGACCGGTGGCTCTGACCTGGGGCTGGTGGAGGTGAACCAGGCCATGTCGCAGATCGTCCAGTCCGCTAGCCCGGGGGCCGACGTGCTATTTGGAGCCAGTGAAGCGGCCGAGATGGAGGGACGGGCACAGGTGATCATCATCGGGACCGGGATCAAGGATGCGCCCCGCGACTCGATAGCAGTCGAATCGCTGTTCGGTGTCCCACTGCCGGATTCCGAGCAGGAATCACCCTCGCCTGACAGCCGGGCAGGAGAGGGTGCCCGGTCTCTGGATGTGCCGGCCTTTATGCGGCGGAGGGAGCTGTTCGGCTTGCTGAATGGTAAGCAGGGGCAGTCATGAGCGATAGGTTGAGCCGGGACCAGACGGAGGCGATCTGCAAGCGGGTCTACAGCCGTTGCCCCATGCTGAAGGGAGTGCGGCCGCGCGTCAGTCAGCAGCGGGCAAAGGGCGAGCTGAGATTCCTGCTACGCTTTGAGAAAAAGGTCCAGTTGCCGGACGGCAAGGCCCTGCCGACAGTCGTCCGGGTGGTAGCCAACTCCAATGGAAAGATTATCAAGCTGACCTCATCGCGGTAGAGCCGGGGCGGCAACGAACACGAGGTAGGTACTGTGAGAGCACTACAGCAGAGTTTCAAGTGGCATCTAGTATCCAGGCCGATGTTGTGGATTTACCGGCGGGAGTGGGCCAGGCGCAATGTCCCCGTTTTCTCCTTGCTGACCGGCTTTCTGCTGGGAAGCCTGCTCGCCATCGCCCTGCACAACTGGGCGGCCGTTTTCTAGGCCTGTCCCGCAGGAAACCCGCTGCCTTGACCGTCTGTGGCAGCGCCCCCAAGACTCATCTGGCGCACTCTGCGGGCGCGCCTGACAGGGACACGCGCGCGTGACGCGTTGACGATCTGGCCTGCCCGAGTACAATGCACCAGAATGGTCTCCCAGCATGGCGCAGTGCAGTCGGCGCGGGTCCTTAAGCAACAGACCACCGTTCCGCTTTCCTCTCTGGCGGCCGTCCAGAATCCTCAGTTCCGGGCCCGGCGTCGAGCACTCTTGCCCTCGTTTGCCTGCAGCGTGGGGACGGTACCGCTCCCGGCAGGTAGCCCGGTCGTGCCTAGAGGTCGTCGCAGGTGAGTAGGGAACCAGGACTGGCCTCATCTCTGGCACGGGCTTGTCTTCTCCCGGTCCTGCTTGGGGCTGGGGCGGGCGTCGCCGTTGTCGTGCTGGTGCTACGCCTATCCCAAGGGGATATCCTCCATCGTGAGCCGGCCGCCACCAGCACTCTGGGTCAAAGCCCTCAGGAGCGGGCGATTATCCTCCTGACGGACTCTGATGGAGAGCAGGTAATTGGCTATTGGGAGTGGCGGTCCTCTCCCCACACCACGGCGTGCATACCCTCCAATGAGTTGCTGGTGGAGCCGCAAGGCATGACACTGGGCGAGATTCTGTCGAGCGCCCTCGCTGCCGGCGGCGAAGCCTGGGCGGCAGACACCGCAAGGAACCTGGTGACCGGCTGCAGGGCGGAGCCGGCCGGTGAGCAAGGCAGCGTGATCCTAGTGCCTGCGGCCGGCCTGGTGGAGCTGGTGGATGCGCTGGGCGGTATCAAGGTTGGTGGAAGCGTGATGAGCGGCCGCCAGGCGTGGGAGTACATGAACCCTCGGTCGGCCCCCGCCCGCGACATTCAGTCACGCCAGCGTGCTGTCTGGCTGGCGCTGGCGGAGGCTGCGAGGAACTCGGATGCTCCGGCCTGTGGGCTGGTGCGGGGGCACGTGAGGTCGGTTCCCCCCAGCGAGGATGCGTGCCGCCAGCTGGAGTTGGTCCTGCGCCAAACTCCGCCGGACATCAGTACGCCGGACATCAGGACGCCCTGACGCCAGCACCGGTCAGTGCTGGAGGGTAGGCCTGCTCCCGCCCTCAGAAGAGGCCCCAGTCGCCGCCAGCTCCCTCTTCCATCATGTCTTTGCTCCACATTTCGGTGCCCATCTCGATGGTGGTGGGCACCCCAGAAGCGGCCTCGGCCGCTTCCCGCACCTGGGCCAGCAGCTGTGGAGCATAGGGGCAGAACGGCGTGGTGAGGATCATCTCCAGGTGGCAGCGTTTTTCGCTCAGGTCAATCCGGCGAACCAACCCCATCTCGACCACGTTCATCCCTAGCTCAGGGTCGAACACTGTTCGCAGAGCTTCCATCACGCTATCTCGCTTGATCCGGAGTTGAAGCTCCTCGGGATTCAGGTTCAGCCTTTCGTCACCGTTCTTCATCTAGCTGTTCTCCGCTTTGGCTGGGCTCCTGCACGCCGGTCTGTGCTGACAGTTGAGCGGCCAGACCTCACTCTCCGCCCCGGCCGGTGGGAGTAGACCCAACCACGTATTCACACCGGGTGTCGCCCTGGAGTAGGCAGCTCGCCCTTTGGACAGGGGCCTCTAGGACGGCAGTGATCAGAGTGTGGTCGAACTGGCAGACGTCAGGGTGCCGCTTGCCCAGTTCTCGGTAGGGGCAGTTGTGCTTTATGATCCGGTATCCGCCGTTGCTCTCTTCCCAGCTGACCATGAAGCCTTCTGCTTCTAGAATCTCGACCAACGCCGCCGTGCGCTCCACGCCTGACTTGCCCCTGAGCCTGTCTCCGTGTTCGGCCGCCACGCCCATGGCCATCTCTCGCAGGAGCCGGGTCGCTGCTTCGCCGCCCATGCTGGCCTTGATATGATCCAGGAGGCGTCTTGAGAGGTTCAGATAGCGGCGGGGGAACAGCTCTTCGCCGGTGTCCGTAAGTGAGAACACGTGGTGCGGCCGGCCGACTGGTCTGCGTTCTGCCCGGACTGACACCAGACCATCTGCCTTCAGAGCTCTGAGATGATGCCGCACCGTGACGGGTGAGATATCGACCTGCTCTGCCAGCTCCAATACCGTGCTCCCACCGGTGGTCTTGAGTGCGCGCAGTATCCGCTCTCGCGTCCCCCGCCTGGCGCTTCCTGACTCTGTGGCGGTCATACCGTGGGTCTCTGCCATGCTTGTCTTGAGTTGGCCCGCAGGGGCACTGGGACTGGACTCCTCAGTCGTGACTCCGGTACCAAGTTTAGCACGAGAGCTGCCTTTTGTCAATTTGTATGACAGTTATGAGGGTTTTTGACAGCCGTCTGTGGTTGTGCTATAATGCTGCCGCCCGTTGGGCCATGGAGAGACAACGGAAGCGTTACGGAGACGTTCACGCAATGCTGCAAGTGCGCAACCTACACGTAAGTGTTGACGGCCAGCCGATTCTTAAGGGCGTCAACCTGGTCGTGCGGCAGGGGGAGATTCATGCCTTGATGGGGCCTAACGGGTCGGGGAAGAGCACCTTGGCCAAGGCCCTGATGGGCCATCCCGGTTATGAGGTCACGGCCGGGGAGGTGACCTTCAAGGGGCAGAACCTACTGGAAATGGCGCCCGACGAACGTTCGCGGCGAGGTCTGTTCTTGGCCTTCCAGTATCCGGTGGCGATCCCTGGTGTCAGCCTGGCCAACTTTTTGCGGACGGCCATCAACGTGCGACGCAAGGCAGCAGACCCCGATGACAAGGGATTACCCATTCCAGAGTTCCGTCGTTTCTTGAAGGCCAAGATGGATCTGCTGCAGATGGACCACAGGTTTGCCGGTCGTTACCTGAATGATGGATTTAGCGGTGGCGAGAAAAAGCGGGCCGAGGCGCTGCAGCTGGCGGTCCTGGAGCCAGACATCGCCGTTCTGGACGAGACCGACTCGGGATTAGACATCGATGCCTTGCGGGTTGTCTCGGAAGGGGTCAACGCTCTCGCGGGGCCGGACCTGGGCATGTTGGTCATCACCCACTATCAGCGCATTCTCAACTATATCAAGCCCCACTTTGTCCACATCATGCTGGACGGCGAGATTGTTGAGAGCGGAGGGCCGGAGCTAGCTCTGAAACTGGAGGAGCGCGGCTACACCTGGCTGGAGGGGAAGCAGAATGGACGTGGGAGTGGCTAGGGGAGCAGTTGATGGGTGAATCTGCGCTCGAGACACTTCGCGAAGACTATGCTGAAAAGTACGGATTCCACGATCCGGAGAGCTATGTCTTCAAGTCGCGCAGGGGACTGGACGAGCAGGTCGTCAACGAGATATCCTGGATGAAGGGTGAGCCGGACTGGATGCGCGAGTTCCGGCTGCGTGCGCTGGATCTGTTCGAGCGCAAACCTATGCCCACTTGGGGTGGGGATCTGTCCGGGATTGACTTTGACAACATCTACTACTATGTCAAAGCTTCCGAGCGGCAAGAGCAGGACTGGGATGACGTACCCAGTTACATCAAAGACACCTTTGACAAGCTGGGCATACCCGAGGCGGAGCGAAAGTTCCTGGCCGGCGTAGGCGCGCAGTACGAAAGCGAGATGGTCTATCACAACATCAAGAAAGAGCTTGAGGACCAGGGGGTCATTTTCCTGGACACCGACTCGGGTTTGCGCGAGCACCCAGAGTTGTTCCGCGAGCATTTCGCCACCCTTATCCCTCCAGCCGACAACAAATTCGCCGCGCTAAACAGCGCAGCCTGGTCCGGAGGTTCTTTCATCTATGTGCCGCCTGGCGTCCGGGTGGAGATGCCGTTGCAGGCCTACTTTCGGATCAATGCCAAGAACATGGGCCAGTTCGAGCGGACCCTGATCATCGCCGACGAGGGCAGCTACATTCACTACGTCGAGGGCTGCACCGCGCCGATTTACACTTCGGATTCGCTCCACTGTGCGGTAGTGGAAGTCATTGCCAAGAGGGGCTCGCGGGTGCGCTACACCACTATCCAGAATTGGTCGAACAACGTGTACAACCTGGTCACCAAGCGGGCGGCCGCCTACGAAGGCGCGACCGTAGAGTGGGTCGACGCCAACCTGGGCTCCAAGCTGACCATGAAGTACCCGGCCGTATATATGATGGAGCCGGGCGCCCACGGCGAGATTCTCTCCATCGTGTTTGCCGGCCGGGGCCAGCACCAGGACGCCGGGGCCAAGGTAGTGCACAGCGCCCCGAATACCTCGTCAAAGATCACCTCCAAGTCTATCAGTATGCACGGCGGCCGGGCCACCTACCGCGGCTTGCTCAAGGTCAGCCGGGGCGCCCGCGGCTCCCGGTCTAGCGTTGTCTGTGATGCGCTTCTCCTGGATGAGAGGAGCCGGTCTGACACCTACCCCTACATTGAGATAGACGAGGACGAAGTGACAATCGGGCACGAGGCGTCGGTCAGCAAGATTGGGGATGAGCAGCTTTTCTACCTGATGAGCCGCGGCCTCGATGAGGAGCAAGCCAGGTCGATGGTTGTGGGCGGATTCATTGAGCCTTTGGTGCGCGAACTACCCATGGAGTACGCGGTGGAGATGAACCGCCTGGTCCAACTGCAGATGGCAGGCTCCATCGGGTAACAACAGTGTGATGAGGCGGCGGGCCTGGGTGCTGGCTGCTGGATAGTAGGGCGAACTGGAAGTGGAGCGGAAGGGATTCACTTGCGAGGCGGTCGAGGAGCTTAGCGCGTATCTCGACGAGCCTGGTTGGATGCGCGACTTTCGGCTGGCAGCGTTTGAGGTCTATCAGTCGCTGCCGATGCCTAGCCTTCGGGACGAGGCCTGGCGGCGCACTGACATTCGGCCGCTGCAGCTGGACTCCATCGGCCCTTTCCTCAACGGCAACCACCCTTCGCCGGGTTCGCCCGTTGTGGAGCCCCCGGCCGAGGTCGTTGCCCCTCTGCTGGCTCAGGAGACCGGCGGCATTCTGGTCCAGGTAGATGGTGCGACTGTGCGCTGCACCCTGAGTGAGGAACTGGGGGCGCAGGGGGTGCTGTTTACCGATATGCACATGGCCGTGCGGGAGCACGGCGAGCTCGTGCGCTCCCACTTTATGAGGCAGGCTGTCCCTCCCACGGCCGGCAAGTTCGCCGCGCTGCATGCTGCCTTTTGGCGGGGCGGACCCTTTCTCTACGTCCCGGCCGGAGTTGACGCCGGCGTTCCTTTGGTGAGCCTCCTGTGGGCCTCAGCCGGCCGCACCTTCAGCCATACACTGGTCGTTCTGGAGCACGGCGCCCAGGCGACTCTCGTCACTCATCTGGAGTCGCGGGTGGGGAGTGGGCAGGCGCTGCACAATGGCGCCGTCGAGCTTCTCCTGGAGGACGATACCCGATTGCAGTACGTTGCCGTGCAGGAGTGGGGCAGCAACGTCTGGCAGTTCACTCACGAGAGGGCGCGACTGGGCCGCAATGCGGACCTGGAGTGGGTCATCAGCTCGATGGGCAGCCGGCTCTCCAAATCGTTCCAGACGGTTGAGCTGGACGGCGCCGGTGCCAGCGCTCGTATGTATGGACTGCTCTTTGCCGATGGCAGCCAGCACCTGGACCACGATACCCAGCAGAACCACAACGCGCCGGATACCACCAGTGATCTCTTGTTCAAAGTAGCGCTCAAGGATAGAAGCCGCTCGGTCTGGCAGGGAATGATCAGGGTGCTGCCGGCTGCGCAGCGAACCAATGGCTATCAGGCCAACCGGAACCTTCTCTTGGCCGAGACAGCACGGGCGGACTCGATTCCCGGCCTGGAGATTGAGGCAGACGATGTACGTTGTACACACGGAGCCACGGTGGGCCAGGCAGACGAGGATCAGGTATTCTACCTGATGAGCCGCGGTCTCCCGCGGCCGGATGCGACGCGCCTGGTGGTCGCCGGCTTTTTCGCTGAGGTGATGGATCGCGTCCCGGTGCTCGGCGCGCGGGAGAGGTTGCAGGCTGCGATTCAGCGCAGGATTTGAGCGGCCGCTAGGCTGGCGTATCCCGGGCAAGGCAGGGAGGCCGTATGGCTAACACGAGAGCCGCCGGTGCCCTGCGCCCCTTGCCCTCCGAGGACCCAGGGTTAGGATAGGTATGGGATCGGTCTGCCTCCTGGCGTGACCGGATAGGAAAGGAACAGGAGATGTACCATGACTAACTTGATCAGAGCTCGGGAGAACGGGCCACTGCTGATTGACGGCTCGGCCACGTACACGGATGCCAACGGCAAGGAGCAGACCACCACAGGCTCCGCGGTCGCCCTCTGCCGATGCGGAGGGTCCGCCAGCAAACCGTTCTGCGATGGAGCACATCGCAAGATAGAGTTCCAGGCCCCGGCCATTGAGCTGGAGCTCAAATCCGCAGAGTAATCCCTCTCTCCACGGCCAGGGCGCACCGCCCCCATCGGACAACCGAGGAGGTCGCATTATGTCCAACCAGTCTGCCGATCTGCT
>JAUVHW010000377.1 GCA_030593075.1 Ardenticatenales bacterium | reverse complement strand
GGACTGCCCTCAGCCGGTTCCGCGCTCTCGTCACTGAGCAACCCGGCTGGAGCCTGTCGTGGGCATCCAGCCAGATCAAGAAGCGACGCGCGGCCGCTAGATAGACCGCCACTGTCCGCGGCCGGTATTGGCGAGCACCGCTCATCCACTCGTGGAAGACGACCAACAGGTCGTCCTCCAATCGTTCAGCGGGGTAGGGCGGATCGGCCGACCGCAGTCCGGCATAATCGGTCTCGCAGAGGCACTCTGCCAGCCGGCTCAGCGCCTGGTGATAGGTTTCCGTGGTGCGCGGGCTGCCACCCAGGCCGGCCGTGAACTCTTTAGCGTACTGCAGAGTAGGCTGGAGGCGGTGGTCCTCAGTTACCATTGTATCACATCTAACGTGTATTATGTGGGATAATGGTACTGCACAGGCGACTGGCTGTCAAGCGTGTCATGGAAGCCGCAATGGGGCAGGCCGCCCATCTGTAGGATGTCAGTTGTGGCGAGTTGACTCATCCTGAGGGAGTCGTGCGCGCTACGGGGACTGCAACCACGCTGCGGTGTATCCAATGCGCCATCCAGAGGCAAGAAGCAGCACATCGGCCTGGTGACCGCGTTCAGGGGAAAACACACGTGAATGAGTTCACGAGTGTATTCAGATGAATTCAATTGTGAGGGAGCCCACAAGCTGACCTGGGTGACTGCAGTCTTATCTCTGGTATTGCACGCTAGCTCGCGCCGGTAGGGGTTAGTTGGCGGCTCAGAGGGCCTGTCAACAGAGGCGGACCGGCGCGATGTTCGTTGGATGATGTCCAGCAGCGGTTGTCGAGCGGAAACGGCGCCCGGGCGCACGCGTGCAGCCGCTTCCGCCCGCAGAACCGAGAATCCGCTGGGACACCGGCACTGCTGCGCAAACTGTGGCCGACGCGATGACCTAGGATCGCGGGTAAGCGAATCCTGCAGCAACCTCGCGCATCGCTGGCAAACGAGCGCAGAAATGCCCATGCACATGCAGCCCGTGCAGAGGCCCACGTACCCAGGCTGGGCGCTGGCCGCTACGGGCCCTGCCGGTCGGGACATTTGTATGCTTATGTTACACCCACAGACAGGGGGTTCGCTCTTCGCCTCCCCACCGGGAGCGTCTCGGGGTGTCATCAGTGCGTTGTTGGCAGAGATAGTCAACGCTGAATGGGGGTTTTTGCCCAGGTGAATCATCGTCAGATGGTGCGCTTTGCGTCAGAGAACGCAGCTTCCGGAGCCCCCTACCCCACCGGCCGATGATTCTGGGGACCACTAACTGCGCGATTTCGCGAACACGAGGAGGCCTGGCGCCGCGGCTCCTCTGGAGCCAGCGGGAAAGCCCGGCCGTTCCCGTGATCGGTCGTGGGCGTCCGCTACAGCGCCTTGCTGGAGAGAAAAGCTCCTTGTGGCCGGGCCTGTGCGGTCTGCCGCTAGCCGCGAGCCTAGGTTGCCGTCGGGGGCGACGGGCGCTGTTGGTGGCGCTGGCGAAATTGCCGGGTTAGGGATAGAATTGACCATCCAACGGCACCCCAACAGCAGGTCAGAACAGGGACAGAGGTTGCCAAGTGCGCGATGCAGCCCTGGAAATCCAAGGTGTAGTGTTGCACCGTCGAGCGCCAACGGCCGTCGCCGCCAGGCAACTGTACTGTTGGACCAAGTATTGGACTGGCAACGCCAATGGCGCCCACTTCCGTCACGGAGCCGTGAAACCGCCTGACCCCGCCTATGGTTGGTTCGCGGCCGCCACATCTCGTCTTTCAATTCCGGCCGGTGCCCGAGGCAGTGCACAGGGTTTGTCGAGAGAGTCACAATGAACACGGGTCAAGACGGTGCAACTTTCGGGGTGCACCCCCTTGCGAGGGCGCCAGCCTGTGGCAATCTCCCCCTTATGTGTGGGAGATTGCTTCGCTCGCAATGACACTTGTCCAAGGTACTCTAGACCACTACAGAATCTTGTCCTACGATTGATGATAGGGGCGATCACGCAGCTTTTTCTGCGCCCCGTGCTTTTTTGCCTGCCGCTTCCAGCCTATCCCTCCCAACAAGGCGTAGATCCAGCCGGGTGTGATGGGTTTGGCCATTGCTCCGGCCGCTTCCTGCGGTACCGGTTTGCCCTCGGCCAGTGCGGCCGCCGCCAGGTCGAGGGACTTGATCACGTTCCGGGCCATCCCTTTCACCTTGGGCAGTGCTTGCCCACCGATAGCCTCTCCCCCACCCAGGGCGAGTCCCCCGGCCCACTCGAGACCAACTTCCCGGGCAAACTGACGGCAGATAGCGAGCGCCGTATCGTTCTGGCGCGCCTCTGGAAAACCACAATTAACAATGGCTAACAACCGCTGCTTTTCCCGCTCGCCCCCGGCCCGGCGATGTTTGGCGATGACTTCCATCGCCTTGATGACCAGGTAGGGCAGGCTATCCACGTAGAGTGGAAAAGCGAGAACGATGACGCCGGCGTGATCGGCCGCGGCGAGCAATTCCTCGCGTCCTTGATCCGACTTGAGCGCGCGATGGATGAGCAGCGTCTCTGTTTCAAAGCCCCGCTCGCCCAGCCGTTCGCAAAGATAGCTTCCCAGCGACTCTGATGTGCTCCGCGGCCGCTTGGCGCTTCCAACCAACAGTAGAACGTCTCTCTGTGAACTCATTACTTCGCCTCCACTGCCTTGATGAGCGACTGAATTTCCGCACGAATCTCGCGTCGAATCTCATCGGCCCCCTGGCTGCTGAGGACGACCATTCCGGCGTGAGCGGGAGTGTGCGCATTGATCGCATTGCGGCCGACCAGCGTCGTGAATATCCGCCGGACGTCGTCTGTCCGCTCGCTCTCCTCATCCGCCTGCGGGAGCACGCCCACGCCCAGTATGCGAGGGTAGCGTTCATAGCGCGGCTCGTGGTGAATTTCCCCGCCGACCCTTGTAAAGAACGGGGTAACGAGGCAAATGCTGCGATCCAGCGCTTTCTTGAGTTGCGACGAGTACCCGCCAAAGGTGACCGGCGTGAG
>JAUVHW010000016.1 GCA_030593075.1 Ardenticatenales bacterium | reverse complement strand
CAGCATCTCATGGCGCTGACCTTGATAGTTCACGATGTACTGGTGGCCATCCTCCAAGACCTCAACCACATTCACGGGCACGAAGATGCTGCGCCGCTTGCGTGGCTTTTTGGGGATGAAAGAAAAACGTCTCGGCATCAGTATTGGATGTCCACTGTCGCGGCCAGCGACGCCTCTTGGATGATTCTCTCTGGACGCTGATTCGCCAGGTGCACTGTCGTTAGCAACCCAGCCTCTGGCGTCCACCTGTATTCGCCACCTATGATCTGGAAGTACTCGTCCTCGCCGATGCCCAAGACCACAGGATCGCTAATCTGGCACTCAATGTCATAGTCAGGCCAATCCTGGCCTACCAGGTTGAGCACCACACTGCCGAGTTCACGGTTGCCCAGCAGGGTCCCCAGCCGGGAAAGTACCCGCCCGCCGGCCGTTACCCCATTGATGTCGTCGGCATTCTGGGCCACTCTCGCGTTGTGGCGTATGACGGCCCCGTAGGACGGCACGGGCGCGTGGGGCCAGACATAGGCGAAGGTTGGAACATCGCTATGCGACACCGTCACAATCGTCTGGGCCACCATGCCAAGAGCCGTCTCAGCGAAGTCGATTGACACTATGTCGTCGCGGATATTGAAGAACCAGGTCGGGGTCAGCGTGCCTTCGTAATAATCGTCAATCTCAATCCGGCCAGGATTAGTCTGGCCCACGTTCCGGCGCATCCGCATTACCATGTCATCGGCTATGGCCTTCACCACGTCAAGCGCGGGCTCGCCCAGCCAGTTCCAGTTCCGGGCGTACAAAACAGTATTGGCGAGGATGTTGTAATCTACCCCATCAACAAGACCTACCACATCGCATACATCCTCCATAATCTCTGTTGAACTGAGGTTCATGATAACGCCCTCAAGCGGGGTGGAAGCATCGCTATACCCACGGGCACCATGGAACATCTGAAGCCTACGGCGGTGCTTGTCACGCACCGTGAGGCGTAGTAGCCGCCTCCCTGCCTGTTGCGAGACGGAAGGCTCGTCGCACAGGCCGCGAAACAGCTCCTTCCAGGAGGTGCGCCGCCCCTGGCTATCCTTCTGGCTGGACTGTATCCTCACTTCAAGGTTGTGGAAGGGGAACCCCGCGAACACGCTGGCCACCAATCCCCGCCCGCTAATGTAGCCTTCATGGCTGAATGTCAGTACCGCATTGTCCACGTTGTTGCGCTCGTGCCACCCCAGCTCGAAAGCCTGGAGCCACGGAAGGCGACCCCAGACTTGGCCATCATCGGCCGCCGCGAAGGGCCCGTCAGAGATCGCACGGAACGCCGCGCTGATGGTCGCCTTGTCCGTCCAGAACGGGTAGTTCTGGGCCTCAAAAGCGCCGGTCATATCGGTTTCTACGCGGCTGATGTATATGTCAGACCAATCGCCGATTGAGCTTTGGGGAATGTTGTTGTTGCCAGCCATCCAGTAGAAGGCTTGCTTGTCCGTGGCATCCCCTGTGCCCTTACTGACAGCGTCACGGAAAAGCTCATACTGCGCAGCCGCCGAGGCAGTAGCTGGCGTGTACCGCAGGATGAAGGAGTGCTCCGTTGTGTGGCTACCGCCCAGGTTCTCAACCTCCGTTCCCAAGAGTTTGATGCTGTAGCCGCTGGCTATGTCATTCTTGACCTCGGCTATAGCGGCATTGTTGCGGAGATCCCCCACGCGGTACCAGACACCGAACCCGGTGATCTTAGGGAACCGCATCGTCCACTTATGGTCCCAAGGCAGCGATCTGTCCCTTGGGAACCACGCCCCGGGCAGTCCCTCAACTACGGGGAAGGCGTTCGTATCATCGGTAGTGGATAGCTGCAACTCGCCCGCTGCTACCGTGACGGTCCCGAGAGCGGGAATCCACCGGGCCATCGTCGTACCCGGCCAAGAGCCGCTAAACTCCTCTACTATGTCGGCATCGAGGCGTGGGCGGTCTAGGCGAAGCCACACACGGAGGTCGCCCGGGCCCTTGCCAGGGCTCCGGTAAATTTCCTCCTCAATACCGACAGGGACGGCCATCCTACACCTGGTCTGGCAGCGCTATGGCATGTAGTTTGATGTCAAAGAAGGCGCTATCCGCACCGCTGGGCACCTCGCTTATATCTACACGGAGCACGTCGCCCTTATTCCATTTGGCGACCGCGCGATTCACAGTGAAGCCCTCCAGCTGGCCGGTGGCGTTGTCCACCTCGAACTTGCCGGTGACGGAGAGCATATCCAGGGTCTGGGTGACGTTCCGTATCTGAATACCAGTCTTAGTAGCCGCGCCTGTACCGAAGTTATCTATGGACCCTGCCAGGGTGTCTAGCTCCCCGGCCCACTCAGTTTTGACCAACGCCTTGGTCGCCCCGACCACGATAGGGGTCGTGATGAAGTCGGCCAGATTCATGACGACTGGAAAGGCTTCCATCAGCGTTTGCCCTCCTCTTCGGCTGCCCAGTTGACCGTTTCGTGGTAGTCGCAGTAGGCGCAGACGATACTCACGCGGCCATTGAACTGATCCTCGTCAATCCACCCTGTCTGTTCACACTTCGGGCAGCGGAAGAGCGGGAAGCTCTCCCTGGTCACCCCCATGACACCAGCCCTAAGTAGACCCACGTCACACCCGGAACATCATGAGGTGCAGCCGCACCCGCGCATCCTTTGAGTTGCCGCCGGATGGCACGCTGTCAAGGTCCAGTTCGAACACCGCACCCCTGTCGAAGCTGGTGTTCAGTGTACCATCTGCATTGAGTGCCAGAACCGCATCCTCCATCAGGTTGGAGCCGCTATCAACCTTGAACTTGCCCGTCGTGGAGAAGTAGTCCTTTGCCGCGACGCTTAGCTGTACTTCTGTCTGTGTCCCTGCGCCGGTGCCTAGCACCGTGATATTGCCGTCCGCCGCCATAAGGAACCCCCCAGCTGGGGCTGTGTACTTGGCCTTGCCATCACCGGTCGTCAGGTTTGCCCCTCCCGTTCCCCGGGCCAGCAGTTCGACGATAACAAGGGAGGGTGAGGGCTTGTGTTCATGGAAGAGCAGAGTGAAAATATCCAACGCTTGCCCGCGGCGGCCAGCTTGGGAGCCAACAGATACGGGCGGGAAGAAGACGTTAGCATATCTGAACCGGAGGTCGTTCTCATCTTTCCAGGAGAGCACGTGGTCTTTCCGCGCGATGAAGAGCTGCCGGAGAGTGTTGTAGATGGAGGTCGGCTCCACAGCCCCCATACCCCATGTCATCTCAATGGTAGGCGGGGTTTCGTTATACACCTGCTGCCGCCCGCCTGCCGGGCCGGGGTAGTCGGTAGGGCTCGGAGGGCGGATGCTGATCATCGTCGGAGCCTTGACCGCCACGTTGTCAATAAACAGGTTGTTAGCCATCGTGGGTTTCCCTACGCCCAGTATCGCGGTGTAGTACCGGGTCGTTAGCCCAACGGTCCCTCTGGTCAGCGCCGGATTCCTCATCACCGTCGAAGAAGAAGTTGTCCGTCCGATCACCCCCGATACTGGTGGTGGGTTCCACGCTTCTGACCCCGGCGACTTCTACTTCTGGCAACTCGCCAAGAGTGATAGCCCCACCTGGACCTATGGAGAACCCTTTCAACTCACTGAGCGCTTTGAGGTTGGCCAGTAGCTTCCCTGACGAGTCCGCGATGCTCAGCATGTCCGTCTGTGTAGCAGTCATATCGTTGAAATTGAAGTTGCCTATAAGGGGGATCTCGTCGGCAATCAGCCCGAAACTCTCTGCGATCGCGCCGACATCTTCAAGGGTCATGGGGCGTAGCTGCAGTACCTGGTCCAGTGCGTCGCCCCACGCTATCTCCTGTATGGGCTTCGCCACGCGCTCCAGCGTTCGCTTCAGCGGGTCAAACTGAATCTGGGCCTCCAGGCGCGTGGCCCGCATATCGTCGCGCAGCTGCCTCAGCGCCTCCTTCGTTTCCGTCAGCGGGTCGCCCTCAAGCTCGGCCTCCAGGCGCAGGGCCCGCAGGTCGGCACGCACCCGCTTCAGCGCCTCTTTGATGGGGTCGGTACCCTCGGCACCCCGGCCACCCATGCGGATGAGTTGCAGTTCGAGGCGCTTGGACTCCTCCTTCAAGCCCTGAAGGGCACCCTCGCTCTGGCCACCCATGCGGATGAGTTGCAGTTCGAGGCGCTTGGCCTCCTGCCCCATATTGAACAGTGCATCGTCCACCGCCGTCTCGCCAACCAAGGGCATCCCCAAGATGGCGTCAATGGCACGTTCCATGTCCTCCATATCGTCCGCTGCTTTACCGGTCTCGGCCCCAAGGTCGCCGAAGTCCTGGACTAACTGCTGAACATCGAGACCAGCTACAGCGGCAGCATCCCCTACGGTTGCAAGGACCTCTGTAGTTCCGCTGATGCTCCCGTCAATTGCCTCCCCCATCTCCTCAAATTCGACCCCTGTATTAACCGCCTCGTCAGCGATGTTCCGTAGGACGTTTATGGTGACTCGCTCCATCGTCGGCAGATCGAAGTTGGAGAAGCGGTTGATGAGCCGCGCAATCGTATTCCACTTATCAGCGAACCCGGTGATGAACGACTCTATACGCTCAGTCATCCCGCGCAGCACATCCGCGGTGAAATCGCGGATGCCTCCGAAGTTGGTTTCCCATGCCTTCCTCAACAGGGCGACAGCGACGCCCATAGCCACCACAGCTAAGGTGATGGGCGCAAAGGCAATCGCCGTGGCGACGGCGGCGGTGATCGCACCGGTCGCCCACGCCGTGATCGCTGGCAACATGCCAATGAAGGCGGCGGTGCCCGCAACGCCGAACGCCGCGAGGATCGGGATAGCATTGTCCTTGAGGAATCCCACCACCGTTTGTATGCCGTCAACCATTTCGCTCCACGGGATGGACCCGATAAAGGTGATGATATTCTCTACCGCCACCCCGACAGTCACGGCGAACGCCTCAAAATCCACGCCCTGGAGCGCCTCGGCACCCTTCTGCGCAAGGTCGCTCAGGGTGGGTAGAAGCGCGCTCCCAATGCTGATGGCTACGTCCTGGACGACGTTCATGAAGATCCGCATCTGGCTCGCGGTGGTCTCGTACCGCTGAGCGGCCTCCGCTGCCAGGGCCGTGTTCTCATCCCATGCCTTGCTGCCCAAGGCCAGGGACTCACGGAACGTGTCGCCCGCCCCAGCAGCGCTCAGGAGGGCGCGCTGGACGCGGACGTTGCTCAAGCCTAGGGCTTCCAGGACAGGGAACACGTTCCCACCGCTCTTTGTTATGCCACCCAAGCCCTCAATGAACGTGACGATGGCACCCGCCGCGTCCTCCTCGAACGCCTTGGTGAATTCGGTACTGGATAGTCCCGCCACCTTGGCGAATAGGTCCAACTGGTCGCCCCCACTGGCAGCAGCGTTGGCGATATCTACAAAGACGCGGCTTATGGCCGTTCCGCCAGCCTCAGCCCTGATGCCGACCGAGGATAGCGCAGCGGCAAAGCTGAGGGTCTCCGCCTGCGTCAGTCCAACGATATCACCGGCGGCGGCCAGACGCAGGCTCATGTTGACGATCTCGGCCTCGGTGGTAGCCATGTTGTTGCCTAGTTCAACGATGGTTGAACCCATGTTCTCAAACTGGTCCTGCGGCAACTGGGTGATGTTCGCCAGCCGCGCGAGAGCCGTGGCCGCTTCATCAGAGGACATGTTTGTGGTGACCCCCAAGTCGGCCATGACGCGGGTGAAGCCCAGGATGTTCTCCTGCTTGATGCCCAACTGACCGGCAGCTTCACCAATCCGATTCAACTCGTTGACATTGACAGGGATCTCCTTCGCCATACCACGGAACCCTTTACTAAGTTCAGCGAATTGAGCCTCGGTGGCATCCACCGTCTTCCGTACCCCGGCGAAGCTGGACTCAAAGTCAACTGCCATCTTGGTCGCGCCAAGGCCCAAAGCCGCGACGCCACCAGCACCGACCAGCCCTGCCTTTGCAACAAGCCCAGAGAACCCGCCCATGCGGCGGGTCGCGCCAGACATCGCGCGCTGAAACGTCCCGGTGTTGAGCGAGAGGTGGGCTACCAGCGTCCCTATGTTGGGCACTAGCTAGACCCCCGTAAGTCCGCACCCCCGAGGGATTTGTTCAGTGCTTCAATGAGTGCCAACTGGTCCTCCGGGGATTGCCTGATACGCCCGTCGCCGCCAGTGAACCGCGGCAAGAAGTCCTTCAACTCGTAACGCCTACGGCTCTTCCCCCGGAAGGTGTTCGCTACAGTCGCGGCGATGATGGCAAAGCCCAAGTCAAGGCGGTCATAGCCGAACGGGTGCGTTTTGAAAAACGCCTCCCACTCGGTAAGCTCTTGGCTACTAGTGCGTGCCAGTAGCTCTTCAACAGTCATGCCGAGGGCCAGGGCTAGCTTGAAGTAGAAAGCTCGCTCTGGCCTTCGGGTAAACCCTGTGTCAGCGCCTCAATATCACGTGCGCCGACACCAGAGAGGCGAGACGCCACTTCCCACAGAAGGTCAATGGCCTGGGCGGATTTGGAACCCAACGCCTCAAGGTCGGCCTTGCTATCGCTGAAGAGACGCTGCCCACCCTCATCAACCAGACACCGGGCAACCAGCCTGGCACGCACATGTTCGAGGTTGAAGCCCTTACGTTTACCCTCAGGTGTAAACTCGACTATTTCAGCCTCGAACTTATCCCGGTCAGTCCCTGTCATGCCCTGAATGAGTACCGATCCTTCCCACTCCGGCACATAGACCTCTTCGGTCTTCCGATCCCTCACCCCCAGGATTACGTCCCTGGAGAGATAACGGGTTGTGACGGCTACGCCGTCCCCGCTTTGCTGCCGGTCCATGACTACCTCCTATGCTGCTATGCTGCCTCCTACGCCAATGTCGGGGCTCCGGTGATCCGGAGCGTTACAGAAGCGGTGAGTTGCGCGTCCACCGGCTCGTTGGATTCGAAGCCGGTCACGATCGCGGTGAACGACCAGGTGGTGTTGCCTGAGTCGGAAAACACCAGTTGGAAGTTCCGCAGGGTCCGGGCCACGTAGTCGGCCAACAGGCCACCGGTCGCGTCATGCGTGGGGTTGGTGGGGATGTAGTTGATGTCAAACGTGACCTCGCCCGCATCCTTCAGCCCGCCGATGAACTCCCTGTGGTTGCTTGGGCTATCGTGGCTCGTGGTGTCGACCGCATCGGTTACCAGGGCGGGCCCCGAAATGCTGGTGACCTCTGCAATGGTCGTGAAAGTCTCGGACGCCTCGCCGTCGCCGATCTTCAGCAGGGTCCCGTGCGCGCTAATCGCTCCAGGCATGTCTCTCCCTCCTCACTAAGGCCCTTACCTGAGGTTACCCATCCGAATAACCGCGGCGAACAGGGTGGCGGTTGAAGGCGTCAGAACGATGTTCCCCGACGAGTCCCGCCAGCCATGTACGGGGAACGGGCCGAAGATCGCATAGTCGCCTATCGGAATGGAGAAGGCCGTAATGTCGCCAGTACGACCTTCCACGCCCCCCACGCTCGTCACCGTGACCGTTTGGGCCCCGGCGTCGTCATTACGCACGACCACCAGTTCCTTCCCAGTGCTCACGAAATGGTTGTTGTTGACGTTGTCCATGGCGACGAACGGCAAGGCCAAGCCCGTGGTGGCGTAGGGCCCCAGGGCCTCTGTGACTGCGATCGCTGTAGTTCCCATGTCTCTCCTCGCTCGGGCGCGCCCCTACCTCAGGTTCTCCATCTTGATGACGGCAGCCTTCAGGTCTACGTCGGACGGGGTAACCGCGATATTGCCCGCAGCGTTGCGCCACCCGTGCACTGGGAATGGCCCGAAGATCGCGTAGTCTGATGCTGGGATAGAGAAGGTCGTGATGTCACCGGTACGGCCCTCCACCCCTCCCACGCTCACGACGGTGACCGTCTGCGCCGCGACATCATCATTGCGTACGATCAGAAGCTCCTTGCCGCTGCTGACAAAGTGGTTCCCGTTGGCAAGGTCCATCGCCTCGAACGGCAGGGCCAGGCCGGTGGTGGCGTACGGCCCCAGCGCTGTCGTGATCGTCAGTGCTGTGGTTCCCATCTAACTACACCTCCCCGACGACATGGCTGGACGAGTTGGTGATAGCGATCCCCAACCTCGCCCGCCTTTCCTGTTCAACGGCACTCTTATCCTGGAAATGTTTCGCCCAGTGGCTGTCGGCGGTCCCTTGATCCAAGGTGTCAAACGGGCAGTAGTTGCATATATACCGCGTGTGCCCCCTCCATTGCCCCAGGGTATAGTGAGGGTGAGGTATTTCCTGTTCAATGACCCTTGTGTTCCTGTCCACTTCAACCACCACGGTCTTGTCCACGAGGAGGTCCACCTGCTCTTCCGCTGCAGGCTGTTCCTGCGGTGCCTCATCCCGCTGCGCCCGTCGCCTCTGTGTCACGATGGCTCCTTGTCCGCCCGACAGTTGAAGCCTATGAAGGCAACCTCCGTCTCCGGATCGCGGAGAATAAGGAACGGTGATTGCAGGGTCGTTATCTCCCTGTACCAGACACCGGACAGCATTCGATTGCGGACGTTCGCGAGGCTATCATGTGCGAGCCTTGCCTTAGCCCGCGCGGCCAGGTAGTCCTTTTCCCAGGCCCGCACCTGGAAGGTGGGGCGCTCATAGGCCACGCCTGGTACATCGTGGGTCCTCTCACCCTCAAACCCCCCAGTCTCGGTGATAGCCAAACCCAGCAGCGTATTCGCCGGTGCGAAGCCCCCAAAAATGTCCGTGCCCACCGCTGTGGCTACGCCCTCAGCAATGAGGTAATCCATAATTTCCTCTAGTAGGCTCATGCCAACGTCTTCCCAATCCGTCGCGCCAGCCGATCCCCCATGCCCGACTCAGATTCCTTCAGCGGATCCTCAAGGTACTTCGCCTTGCCATGGGGATGGTTTACGTCCAAGCGCTCATGTACCGGCACTTCATAATCCACACGGCTATCCCCATAGGAGAGTCTGACGGTGACTTCATTTCCGCGCGCGGAAGGGCCGGTCACCTGGCCGGAGTCGCGCAGCCAACCCCTATCCACAGGCACCTCAGGGCGACTCAAATCCATGACCCTGTGCCCCTCGGCCAGGAGCGCCTCACCGCCCTTGGCAATCACGCCCCCCCCGGCACGCTTCAGAGCAACGATGAGGGCGATGTCGCCGGATAGCCGGAAGATAGACTTGCGCATCAGTCACCGCTCACTCTGGTCTGAAGGATGAGTTCGTGGTGATGCGCCCGACCCTGGAGGCCGTTGACACGGGCCACATGCTTCACCTCCAGGTTGGAGGCCAACACCACCCCCACGCGATCCTTCACCTCGGAGATGATATCGTCCACAGTGACGGATTCGTCGGGTCCCGTGAACAAATCATAGACCGTACCTGTCTCGTTGAGCGCCACATCCGACGGCGTGTCGGAGCGGCGGCGGTTCTCAATACGGCAGCGCATGTTGGTCTTCTTGTCCGTGAAGGTGTTGACCGGGTGCCCCAGGGCGTCCTTTGTCGTAGACCGCTGCTGCACGGTCGCCTTATGGTCCAGGAGCCCGCCAAAGCCCGGCATCACACGCTCCTAACACGCGGCCTAATGTAGGGCGAAAGAAGCGCCTTTACCGGGGCTGGCCAACTGTCCGAAGCGCCCTGGGCACCCCGTGGACCACCCCGTCGGTATGTGTAGCCCCCGATGGTCTCACTCTGTAGATTGTGGATATCTTGCCCCCGCCCGGCATAAAGGCTGGCCGCCAACCCGGCGACCCCTTCCCTCACCGGCTTAGGCACGCTACTGGACGCCGTGTACTGGACCTCCACCCGCTGGTGGGTGACGGGGCGCACGGATACGCTGGCCAGTTCCAACCCCCGTGCTCCCACGACGGGGTTGAAAAAGAGCTGGAGTCGCCCCGTATCAAGGAGCTGTATCTCGCTGGTCAAGTCCAGTTCCGTGCCTGTGGCACTCGGCGTCAGGAATGTCGTCACCTTCGTGATGATCGGGTTCTCGTCCTTGAGTTGGAGGATGGAGCCCTGCCGCACGTTGAAATGGTCCTCGGTGACGGTCCCCGTAGCGTCCCAGTTCTTGCGGGCTACACGCTTCACCCAGTCCTCGGCGGCCTCTAGGAACGGCGTCAGCTCGTTCTCCAGGGCATTCTCGTCCTCGAGCCAGCGCCGCACGTCCGCCACCGTAGCCAGGGCCATGCTAGTACTCCACCCACACCTCAACGGTCACAGTGGGCGTCAGGTCGTCCGACTGGGCGATGGTTCCAACGATGTTCCCGGCCACCACAGGATGGACGTAGTTCGGGGAATCCAACGAGTCGGCCAGGTCGGCACCCACCTCGTCCATCGGGCGGTTCATAAGTTCCTGGAGTGGCAGGTTGGTGTTCCGGTCGGTCAACGTGAGAAGGGTCCGGGTCGTGACCCCGTCCTCGCATGTGAGTACGAAGTCGCACGTCGCCGGAGCAGAGGCGTGATAGGCTATCCCTACGGCTATGAGCCTGCCGTTGGGGACACCAACCCGGTTGCTGCCAGCGGAAACGCCCGCACCGCCGGTGGTGTCAATTTCAAACGTGAGCCGCTTGGTGGCCATGCGCTAGCTTCCATCACCTACCGCCACAGGTTCCCCAGGGCTCGGCTCTGGCTCCTCGGCGGACTCATCCTGTCCCTCCGGCTCCGTCGCTGGTACCTCTATCGGCACTGCCCCTTGGTCGGGGTCCACATCTGGGGTTGCTGCCACCTCAACTGCCGCTGCCGATCCCTGGTTCTCGCCGCTGAGGTCCGGCGCGGGCACCCCTTCCTCCGCTGGTCGGTGGTCGGGCTTCATCCGGTAGTGCTGCTCCCGGTTCTTGTAGTCCCGCCCGCATGCCAGGCAGGTCTGGGTTTCCTCCAGGGTCCTCATCTCTCCGACGGTCATTGGCCCTTCGCCCTGCGGCGCAACCAACGCCTCCGGACGGGTTTCCCCGTCGGCCACGACCCCGCCAACCACCACCTCCTCCTCGTCGTCAAGGGGCCTGATGTGGACGCCGTAATGGGTTTGTCGCGCGTCCTTGACGACGCGCTCGTCCGTCACCACGTAAACGCCCGGGTAGTACGTACGCCCCCTGCAGCGCCACGCGGTCAGCCCGTCCGTTACCTCAAGTTCCCAGCGCTTCATGACACCCCCCCCTTACGCGGCCAGGAGATAGACCGTGTCGGTCGTCGCCCAGTCCACGGCTCCGGCGTTGTCGACGGTCACGTAGGCGGGGGCGTCGCCCGAAGCCACGGTGACCAACGCAGCACCGACCCAGGCGACAGGGACTCCGGTGGCCGTGGTGACCACCTGCACTAGGACCACGATGGGGTCGAAGTCCAGCGGGAAGATCATGTCGCCCTTGGTGACCTCGGCGGCGAGGGGCACCCTAGCGTAGATGGCCAACTGCCGCGACGAAGCCGCAGCGCCGCCCGTCATGGTGGCGGCGTCCCAAGCATTGCCGACACCAGCCAGGGTTTCCGTGGTCGCCAACACGACGGTACCCCTGGCCTTCGCCACGATCAGGATGGTGTCCGTGTCGATGTCGACCGCTTCAACCGATGCCCCTTGGTCGTCGGAGCCATCCTCGTCATTGATCGAGGCGATGAGGGCGTCCGTGGCGACGGTGGGGGTCAGGGTCGCGTCCAGGCCCAAAGGGATGTTCCCTGCCGCGATAACTGCGCCGATGTCGTCGCTTTCGTAAATGTCGGTGGCGTCTGCGTGGGCGGCGACGGTTGTACCCATCACACCACGCTTCAGGCTGACACTATCAACGCTGTTCACGCGGATGACCCGCATGTATTCCGACTCGACGCGGATCAGGTCTCCAACAACCCACCCATGAGCCGTCACCGTCACGACGATAGGGTCATCGGTGTTGTCGAACTCGCTACTGGCAGTGTCGATACCTGAGTCGGAGTTGATGACGTCGACTTCCCACGTGTCGCTGCCGATGACGACGGTCTCGCCGTTCACGACGTCGGCGGCGACGCGCAGGATACCCCAAGCGCGCTCGCCCACGGTGTCGAGTCGGTCCTTGAGGAGGTCGAGACGCGCGTTGCCGCGCCCTAGATCAAAGGGGATCGTTCGAGCCATGTTCCAATTCTCCCGCTGCTATGCGCAGCCTGTCTCTCGGAAGGGAGTCCCACCCAACTCCCCTCCAGTCCGGTTTGGTTGCCGACGGTAGGCGGCCGCCTTGGGGTCCTAACTACCTGGTTACGGCTCCACGTCCACGCCTGTGGCGACAGCCGTCGCGGGAACGTGGCCGATCTGGCTGTTCACACGGGCGTTCACGATGAAGTTCGTGTTTCCCTCACGAGGCAGGCGGTCGACCTCCAGGGTGATCTGGCGACGCCAGCCCGCATAGAGGTTCTGCTTATGCGTGAGCAGGACGTACGAGGTATCCGGGGAGCCTGCCGTGATCGCGATGAGGGGCACGCCCACGATGAGGATGCCCTGGTAGCGCAGTTCGCCGGTACCCATGAGGATCGCGTCGCCGAGCGCGGTGCCACGCCCCGCGATGGCGTCGCGGTACTTCTCCAGCAGGCGTGTCGGCACGTAGAACCGCATGTTCGGGAGATCCCGCTTGAACCTGTCCGGGAGCAGCGTCAGCAACTGGCGGAATATCGCCTGGTAGTCCTGGGCTTCACCGCCAGCGGCAAAGACGTTCCCGCCAGCGCCCTGGGCGAGCTTGATCCAGCCGTGCTGGAGCGCCAGGTAGGTGTCACCAGAACCCGTATCGCCCATGATGAACAACTCTTCCACGTCCCGTCCCGTCGCCTCAGCGATGGTGGCCGTGAGGGTGTCAGCGAAACCGGCCCGCTCCACCTGGTCTTCCAGGGCCTCATCGGAGATGGGAACCTGGCCACGGATCAGCACCGTGTCGATTTCCACGATGCCAGTTGATGGCTTGACCCGATCACCGGAGGCCAGTTCCGTACCCTCGGTGCCGGGCTTCATGATGCGGGCCCCGCTGAAGTCCAGCTTGCTCTCCTGCCACTTGGCGGCGCTGGAGCGTACAGTCCTTACTTCGGGCAGCATCACCTGGGGGTTGACCGCCAAGCGGACGAACTGGTCAACCTGCTCGTAGGTCAGGGGAGCCTCGCCCGCACCGCCGAAGTCGGCGGTGGTCATGGAGGCTTTCCGTAGTAACTCCTCTATGCTGATTGTCATGTCGCCTCCTTACTTGAGCGTGACGATCCGACCTGTTGTCAGCGTCGCTAGGACGGCCTTGGAAAGCGACCCCTTGTCGCCCTGGTCATCCGGATCCGGGGTGCCCTCGCTGCCATCCAGGCTCTTGCGGACCGCCCCTCCCGACTCCAGTCGGGCCATACGGTCAAGGGTCTTCTCCAGAGCCTCGGTGACTCCTTCTAGGGTCACCTGTTGTTCGTTGACCGTCGTTCGCAGCGCCTCCACGGCTTGCGCCATGTTGCCGATGTCGTCGATGGCCTTCTGGAGATCCTCCGGCACCTCTATCTTCACCTCCCCCGTAGCGGGGGCTGGTTCCCCAGCATTCTCGATAGCCGCCTTGACCTCATCAAAGAACCCTTTTAGGTCCATCTCACTCGCCCTCCTTTGGGCTGGTCGTCACCCGCTGCTCCACCAGATCAAGGGCCCGCAACCGCTGGGCCTTTGTGAGAGTCCGGTCGGACATGAGAGCCAGGAGACCCGGAGCTACCGCCTCCATGACTTCTGCCATCTGTTGCTCTGCGCCTTCAATGCGCCGCTTCCTCAAGCGCAGGATGCCCAGGAGGCTACTGGCAGCCCGCTCGGCACGGCTTGGCTTGGGGTCTTCCGGCGTATCAGCGGCCTTCCCCACCGTCTTGTCGAGGTAGGCGATCAGGGTTGCAACGGCTTCCTTCACGTCAGCCGGGGCCTCCTTGAGGCTAGTGGCGCTGTCACCGAGCACGGCCCGTAGGCGCTCATGTGCCTTGTGTAGCTCATCGTCCTCGTCAAGCACTTCCTCCAGCTCGGTGATAGCCTCCAACTCCGCGTCGGTCAGGGGTGCGCCCCCGGCTTGCTTCATAACCAGCCATCCCTCCGCCAAGTTGGCAGGGTGGTCCACCCCACTGGTCTCTTCCCATCTGAGGCTGACAATTCTTTTCCTCCCCTGCTCGCCCATCTGCCCTCCTGGGCAAACAAAGAAGGGGCCGCCAATTTGGCGGCCCCTCCGTGTGGACCTATCGCGTTATATATTCAGCTTTCGCCCGCTATGCTCGCATGTCCCCTTGAGGCTTGTCAAGTGCCCTGTTGCTATCATCCCAGCGCACGGTGTACTGCGGCGGTCCTATGCTGCCATCCCGCTTCAGATAGAGCGTCACCTGCAATGAGGAGCCCTCATCCCCCGCACGGCGGATTTCCGGCTTCAATCGCTCCAGCTGTTCGTGCCATGCCCGCAGCACCACTTCGGGATTCATCGTGTCGCCACATACCTCAGATGCGCCACACCGAACGAAAGTGGTACCGCTGTCCCAGCGCCTGTGCGCCGGAGGGTGTGGAAGTAGATGCCCGGCTTGATGGCTAGCGTGTCAGCAGCCGCCACGGTCACCTGGCATTTCCCGTTGGGCCCGTCCGTGATGACGATGCCGGAACCGGTGGTCTTGGTGATGATGGCCGCAGCCGAATCGCGGTCCTGGCGCAGCACCCATTCTAGGGCGTAGGCGCTGATGTTCACGGGGGTTGCCCCCGGCGGGTCGGTCCCGTCATCCACGGTGAACTCAAATACTTGGTCGGCACCGATGAACCACTTGTCAATGGCTTCTATGGGGCTGTCCCTACTCACAACCTCACCCCCTTCCTAGCACAGCTAGGGTACTGCATAGATTACCATACGCCGTAGGCCAGCCTGCAAGCTCAGCGTGGGCGTGAAGCTGGCGGGTAGCATGATAGGCTCAAGCATAAAGACGACGATCAGAGGCACAAGGCCAGCGGCGGTCGCGGCTGCCGCTGGGGCTAGGACGATAACGGCTACTGGCCCCGTACTTATCACTGGGACGAGCGCCACCGCCGTGACCACCGCCACCGGCGGGGTTCGAGACACACTGACGGACACCGCCGGGTTGGGTGCTGCCGACGCCGCCTGCGCGGCCGCTGCTACCCGCGTGATGCTTATGGAGACCACGGCGGCAAGAGCATCAGCTTGGGCAGCGGTGGTCACCGCAATGATAAGTCGGCTGATGGACACGGTTGGGGGCAGAGCGTCAGCTAGAGCCGTGGCGAGGACAGCTATGATCGTTGAAGAAGCCACTACGCCGGGTACTGGGTTATCGGCAGTCGCTTGCGCCACGAGTGCGATGATTGCGGGGCTGATCTGGAGCGCCGGGGTTAGCCCGTCCGCCGCTGCCTGAGCCAATACCGCCACAAGGGTTGGGCTGACCTGGAGCGCCGGGATAAGCACGGCACCGGTGGCCTCGGCAGCCGGTGGGGCCCGGGTGATGCTCACAGCTACTACAGAGGCCAGAGCGTCGGCGGTGGCCTGGGCGACAACGGCCACGAGGGTAGAGCTAGCCTGGAGCGCTGGCACGAGGGCGTCCGCCGCTGCCTGAGCCACCGGCGGGAAGACCGTTATCCCGATAACAACCGTGGGGAGCGAGCCATCCGCCGTTGCCTGGGCCGGGACGGCTACGAGCGTGGGGCTGATCTGGAGCGCCGCAGCGATACCAGCGCCCATAGCTTGCGCAATCACCGAAACCAGGACAGGGCTGACCTGGAGGGTCGGGACGAGGGCGTCGGCATCCGCGTCGGCCACGGGGGGCGTCCGGGTGACGTCGACGGCGACTGCGGCAGCCAGTGCATCTGCCGTGGCTTGAGCCAGTACGGCCACGAGCGTCGGGCTGGCGACCAGCGTCGGGGCAAGGGCATCGGCGGGGGCTTGGGCCAGTAAGGCCACGATGGTGGGGCTGACCTGGAGGGTCGGCACCAGCCCGGCACTTGTGGCTTGGGCGACCACAGAAACCAGAACGGGACTAGCAATGGGAGTCGGGATTATGCCAGCGGCTTCCGCTGCGGCGATTACACCCGTGACCGTGACATTTACCGTAGAAGAGGGGCACTCGAACTCCATCGCAGAGACGTAGCCACGACGTCCTGCGCCAGAACCAGAAGAATCATTGAACTCGACTTCTAATTGGAGAGCTGTGTAATCGGTGATTGCGTCTGTCTCAGCGCCCGACAGGTTGTACGCGACGGTTATCCAAGCGTCAATGTTATTCTGGGTGACAGTGGCAACGATCGTGCCGGATTGCAAAACTCGGCATATGGCGTCGATTTGCCGACCAGCCGTAGCACTCTTAGCGATGCGAAATCTAATCCAATGGCCTGTACTGACCTCGGGATCAGCGTGGGTTTCGATCTCTACGCGGAGTCGGTCGGTGGCAGGGTTGTTTACCGAGCGCCAATAAGACGTGGCGTCGTCCGGGCCGCTGCCGGAACCGCGACCAGCGCCGAAGCCCTCATCTAACTCGTCAAAGTAGTCACCGTCGCCGTCGCCAGCGCCCTGGGCGTAAGGCCCTTCGTTGAGTGAATTGGCGTCGGGAAGTGCGTAATTGGCCATAGCTACGGCTCAGGGGGTGGGTGCGACCCCTCCAGGACAACGGTGGGGGTATAGCTCGCTCCGATGTTCCACATGACGAGCGTATGGGAAGCGGGCATCCCCAGCAGTGGCACATAGCTGGCGGCCAGCATCAAAGGGATCGGGATCAAGATGACGACCACGAGCGCGTCGGCGACCGCGCCCGCCGTCGGAGCCAATACTATGAGCGCCGCCGCGGCAGGTATGGTGGGGGCGAGCGCTTCGGCCGTAGCCTGGGCGTCCGGCGCGGTTAGGGTGATACTGACGGCAAGGCTGGGAAGCAGAGCACCGGCGGTGGCCTGGGCGTCCGGCACGGGTACGGTGAGATCCGCCGCTATTGCGGCGACAAGGGCAGTGGCTATGGCGTCCGCGATCGCGCCGACGATGACGGGGCTAATGGATAGGGCAGGAGACAGGGCATCCGCTAGGGCCGGGGCCAGCGCCGCCACGATGGTGGATGAGGCGACCGGCGTGGGAACAAGGCCAGCGGCGGTGGCTTCGGCAACGGGCGATGTCCGTGCCACCGACACGCTCACTGCCCCCGCCAAGGCATCGGCGACCGCCTGGGCGACAGCGGCGATGATGGTTGAGCTGGTAGCAAGCGTCGGGACTAGCCCGTCCGCCGTCGCGGTGCTGGCGGGTGGGGAAAGCGTTATCCCTATGAGTAGGGTCGGGGCCAGGCCATCGGCGGTGGCCTGGGCGACCACAGAGACGAGCACCGGGCTTATGGCGAGGGCGGGGACCAGGGCGTCGGCGTCCGCGCTGGCCGCTGGAGGTGCGCGGGTGACATCAACGGCGACGGCGGCAGCCAGTGTATCAGCGACCGCCGTCGCCACTACCGCTATCAGCGTTGGAGAGATGACCAGGGCAGGGACCAGAGCATCCGCCACGGCCTGGGCCAAGGCCGATACGATGATGGGTGAGATAGCCAGAGCCGGCCCTAGACCATCAGCAGTGGCCGGGGCGACCGGCGCGAATATCGTAATCCCAATCACGAGCGCTGGAACCAGGCCGTCGGCGGTCGCCTGGGCAACTACCGAGACGATGGTCGAGCTGATGGCAAGAGTGGGGATGAGGCCATCCGCCGTGGCGGTGGCCACCGTGATCACAATCGTGGGGCTGATGACCAGCCCCGGGACCAGGGCATCGGCGTCCGCCTGAGCGACCGGCGCGGTCCGCGTCACCGATACCGACACCGCCGCGATGAGGGCGTCGGCGGTCGCTTGGGCCAGTAAGGCCACGATGGTGGGGCTGATGGTGAGGGATGGGACCAGCCCGGCCGCCGTGGCTTCAGCCACAGCCGCGATGAGCGTGATTGTGATGGCAAGGGATGGGGCCAGCCCGTCAGCGGTCGCCTGCGCCGTCACCGTTACCAGCACAGGGGATATTGAGAGGGCGGGGGCTAGGGCGTCGGCGGTGGCCTCCGCAGTAGGGGGTACACGGGTGAGGCTCGGAATCACCGTCGGGACCAGACCATCCGCCGTGGCCTGAGCCGCGGGCGCTGTCCGTGTGACATCCACTGCCACGGTCACAGCAAGGGCATCCGCCAAGGCTTGGGCTACGACGGCTACGAGTGTCGGACTGACCTGGAGAGCGGGGGTGAGGGCATCGGCTACAGCCTGCGCCAGCACGGCCACCAGCGTGGGGCTGATCTGGAGGGTCGGGACGAGGCCGTCCGCCGTGGAGGCGGCGGCAGGGGGGATCCGCGTGACGCTCAGCAACACAGCGGGAATGAGGGCATCTGCTTGGGCAGCGGCAATAACCCCTACGAGCGTTGGACTAATGGCGAGACTGGGGGGCAGAGCATCCGCTATGGCCTGCGTAATCACAGCAACAACAGTCCGGATTACGGCCAGCGTAGGTACCAGGGCGTCGCCGGTGGCCTCGGCTAGGACAGCGACCAGTGTAGGGCTGACCTGGAGGGTCATGACCAGGGCGTCGGCGGTGGCTTGGGCCACGGCTGAAATGATCGTCGGGCTGATCTGGAGCGCCGGAATGAGCCCGGCGGCGGTAGCAGTAGCCACTGGGGGGATCCGCGTGATGCTTACAACGACCGCCGGAAGCAGCCCGTCCGCCGTGGCTTCGGCTACAAGCGCGATGATCGTCGAGCTAGCCTGGAGCGTGGGGATGAGCCCATCCGCCGTGGCGGCCGCGACCGGAGGAGTCCTGGTGACGCTCACACTCACCGCCGGAAGCAGCCCGTCCGCTATGGCTGTAGCCAGGACGGCCACCAGTGTGGGACTGATCTGAAGGGTGGGGACCAAGCCTGCAGCCGTGGCAGCAGCGATGGAACTTACGAGTGTGGAACTAGCTTGCAGAATCGGAACTATGCCAGCTGCATTCGCACCAGCGATGACAGCTATGACTGTCTTGCTTACGCCTGCCAGACTGATCTCACTGAAGGTTATGGTGCCAGCGTTATCCCAGATGTAGCCGAGTTTCTGCCCGCTACGGGCATAGACGCCGCACGAGATTCGATCGCAGGTTACAGCGTCGTTCTCCTCCGAGTCGGTGCCCCAGCCGCCATCGTCGTCGTTCTGGTCGCGGTAGATATCCTGATCGATCTTTCCAGAGTAAAGAAGCTGTAAATTCTTCGCATCGACCGCCATACAAGCGAAAATCTGTCCGCCAGCGATGTACACATCATTTTCAGAAGCGTCAACGGTCGTTCCCCATGTAGGCGTATCAGCACTGTCGCACTCGGCTATTGAGATCTGCTGATTTAGGTCTGCGTAAGGAACGCGGACCCGCTGTGTCCCTCCGTCGTCGTAACTCACGCCGCGAGCTACGACATGCCCCCCAGTTGACGTAGCATCATCAATCATTGCAATGGAGGAAAGAGAATTAGCACTATTCAGGGTACGCGATTTCACGTCCCCACCGGTGAAGTCTTTATAAGTGAAGTGCATCCGATCGCTGGAGCCAAGGGTGATGACGCCAGCGTTGAGATTGGCGCTGGACACAGATTCGACCGTTATGTCGACAGTCCAACTACCACTTTCTCGACGAGCATACCTAACCGCGGGTCGATTATCTGCGGCGTCTTCTTGCGTATAAAGGATAATAACATCACCATCGCTTCGGACGCCTATAGAGACAGCATGTTCACTAGCACCTAATTGTGTAGCGGCATCTTCAGCTGCTTCGGTGACGTACTCACCCTTGGTCGTCCAGGTATCAGATGAGGTGCTAAATAGTGAGTATCTGACTGTCCCCCCGCCTTGAATTCCGCCGATGTCATTGACACTGGCCACATGAATATTCGTGCCTTCCTGGAAAGCCCACAGCGACCGAATAGTGCCAGGGCCGTGATAAACCGAGCCGTCCTGAACCGACCAGGTTCCCTCATCGGTGGGATCGCCCGTCGTCTTGTAGACGCCGAAGGCGTCCCCATCATCATGGAGGAGAACGACGTATTGAGCCATTAGGTTCCGAAGGGACCGACGTAGTAATTTTGGTCGGGAAACTTAGCAGCGGTCAGAGCGGGCATCGTTTTGTCAGGATAATGCAAGGCAAAGGCCCATATCTCAGCACAGTAAATTTCACGGCCACCGCTTGCCTTGCCGAATCCGTTAGCGAAATGTTCCGCCGAAGACGGAACGTGGTCAAGTGCCTCGCTAATTGCAAAGAAACTAGCATACCCTGTAGTGAGCGTAACCGAATGACTCTCCAATGTATCAACGTCGTTCCCATGAGTCGTGTGATGCGCTGTGCCAGGGCCGGTTCCCCTCTTCAGACGGTGGAGCCACTTAGCCCCTTTCATATTCGCGTCACCGTCTATGTCGCTGTCGCCATGAGGCCCATGCCGTCCGTGATTGCCAGAGGCTGTATCGTCCGTGTAAATTGTGCCTTCTACTGCGCCGCCGTCTGTATATCCAACCTCTGTGGCTTCCACATCCAACGGGGTTTCACCCACATCCTGCCACACACCCACACCGAGAGCATTTCCGGCATCCGGTGTCGCGCTGTTAGTGCGATTCTGGTAGCGGAGCACCTCAACGCCGCCGAGGAAGTCGCCCACGCCCGATGCGCCGGACATGCAGTAGAAATCATCAAAGACAAACTTTGTTGTCGTTCCCTGAAGACGATACGTGTCAAATGTGCCTCCATCGGTTAGATCTCTAGCGGTTAGGTTCATTTTTTGCACGCCATCTACATAGACAATAATCTGCCCCGAAGCTTGATGTTGCCACAGAACTTCCACATAATTCCAAGCACCTTGGGTCATAGCACTACTTTGTGTATCGATGCTTACCCCTTCTGCATCCCATAGCTGCATGGTCCCTACGTTGTTTACACCTAATTCCCAAACTAGGGCGGTTCCCTCCATTGCAAATAGGAACCTCTGTATCGTCCCACTATCTCTGTCAACATACACAGCTACGCCTATCATCTGATAGTCGCCAGCATCGGCCACTGACTCAAAGGCATCAATGTCATAGCGTTCACTAGCGACATTCAATTCGAGTGACCAATCTCCAGTCCGTAGGGGGCTCGTGGTCAAGGTCGGGCTACCCGTTGTGCCCAAAGCCTCCTCAAGTCCGTTCGTCTCGTAACCCACAAAGTTGTTGAGCGTGAGCGCCATCAGGTCACTCTCCGTAACGAGATATTCACCTGCGTGCTCGGCCCGGCACCCGTGATGGTCACATCCGTCACTTCCACTTCGTGGCTCACTATCTCAAGCCCGCGCCAGAACCGGCGGGTCGTGGCTGGATCAGCCACCTTTTCGGGATCATCATCTGGCAAATCGGCGATGAGCTGAATGTCATCAAGCCAGTCCTGGAGCGCTACCTTGAGTGCGGCGGCTTTCGCGGCGGCGTTCCCAGGGAAGTCAGAAGCGCGGCCTTCAAAAAAAGTGTTCGGGTCCGTATAGACCCGTACCCCGCCAGGGACTAGCTGAACCTTATGGACAGGCACGTCGCACACCTAATCGGTATAGCGACCTATCCCACTCGACGTTGACCAAGATACTCCGCCCTGTGAGGTACGTAGTTCCATCAAGCACCTGCCAAAAGAGGTCGCACCGAGCCGGATCTATCGTCTTGTCGGGGTCATCGTCGGGCAGTTCATTGAGAGGTTGGCGAAAGTCAACATTGAACTGCATGTCTGTAGCCATCTGCTTGGCAATCTCAAACCCGTTAGTACGCTCCTGTCCAGTCAGTTTCTTTCGTGAGTCATCAACCTGTACAGATGTAGCAACATTGGAAGCTATTTCCACTGTGCAGGTGCCACTGATCTCAGAAACAGTGTCACAGTAAATGGCATGGACTTGAGCTTCAGCAGGGCGTATATCCACCCAGGGAAAGTGGGTTGAGTGTGCACCTACCCCTAATAGATAGAGTGCTACTACTATCATCGCAGCCCGAACAATTCGCATGACAACCTCCTACGGTCGACTATCTCCTCTGTTGAAACGTATACGCACAGACCTGCTCTAGTCCTTCTAAGTCCAAAGGATGAACAGGAAAGAGACCGCACAAGATTGGGCGGTCTGAGCGTCCATACAGTGAACACTGCCCGTCGTCAGTCAGCGCAGAGCACCGCTGCGGGACATGCGCAACCTCTCCATAGGAACTTTCGCGGTGGGACCAACCTTCAGGAAGCCGGGCTATGACTCGATGGCCGCTGTCCCTGAATCTGATACCGTGAAGCTCAGCCCAATACCGAAGGCTTGGATTCTCGACGTAGATACGGTCTACTTCTATCTGGCCACCGACCGCAAGGAACTTGACGGGTAGGTCTATGGACTTACAACAGGCCCCACAGCCTACGATGCACTCACCGGAGCGAACGTAGTCATGCGGCTGCTTCATCGGGCACCGGAATGTTGTGGGCGCGGAGGGCCTTGCGGACCGCCTCTGCCTTATCCGGATCGCTTGCCAGAATTCTGAACTGGACTTGGCCCGGCACGGGCCCATCCAGTACCACCATCGGCTTCGTTAGCAACACGCGCCACAGTCCATACTCAGGGTCCTCGGTCAACTTCAGATCGTAACCCGCGTCGAGAACCTTGACGAAGGCGTCCTCCAGGGCCGTCCAGAGCGGACCCTTTTGCTGGGTCGTAGCCATGGCCTCTACGGGAAGCCAGCGGCGTTGGTGGCTGTGATCGTGGCAATACCACCCCCCGCCCACTGGATCGTGAACGTGCCGTTGGTGACGCTCTCATCCTGGCCGAAGTCCACCCAGAGCAGGAGGGCCTTGTCACCGTCAGCGGCCCCGCTATCGTCGTACATGACGGCTATACGGGCTGTGAACGTGGCAGAGGTCCACTGCGTGTCAGCGGCGTCGATGTCTAGCACATTCAACACCGTCGCCAACGTCTTGCTGCCCAATGTCTCGCCTCCAGCGACGTAGCCAGCGCCAACGACCTCGTTGGTGATGTCGGCCTTATCTTCGTGGGTGTCCTGGTTCGGGACGTAGGTGACGGTGGTCAGCATGACGTTGATGGCGTTCGTGTCCCAATCAATGTTCTTGAGACGCGAGACCAGGTTTTCCAGCGCATGAACATACCAGAAGGCGGTGACGGCCATCAGTTACCTCCCTGAGCCTCAGCGGCACGGAGAATCTCGGCCCGCACCTCCGGCTCCACGGCGGCAGCACGGCTGGCAATGACCGCTGCATCCACCTGCACTTCGCGGACGCGGGCCAACGCGCGCTTCTCCACCTGAATGGCAGCCTCCTCGGCACAGAGTCCCCGATAGGCTTCTTCTAGCTCCGCAGCATTCATCTTGGTGTAGTCGGGCATCTTCCCTACCCTCCCTTGTTCAACCGCTCCGGGTGCGCCTCAACACAGGAGGCTACATGGTCCATAAACTCTGACAAGGACATCGCGTGCTCCTCGTGTTCGTCCGGATGTATAGCCACCATGTCGGGGTCTGGACAACAGAGTGGACAGTGATGAAGTGGAATCGCAACTAGCGTCTGCCGTAGCGTGGGAAGTTCCGCGCGCGGACTTGCAGACGGCCTCTCGGCGACCGTCACCATCCGCGCGGTCGGTGGGCGCAGCAGCACATCCTTGCGCAGGGGCCCGTTGATCTCCTCCCCGGCAATGGCGCAGAGTGCGCCAAAGGCCGCTTCAGCAGCGGGTTGGCCCTCAAGCCCTGTGTCTGCCAATGCGGTGTCCCAGCACGGTCTACAGATAGGCACTGGACGGTCGCCGATGTACCACTGCTCGGTAGGCGAGTCCGCCCCACAAATCTTGCAGCCCATATCGCCCATAGGCTACCTCTAGCGACGGCGGGATGTCAAGGGCAGGTTGCGCTAATCGTCTTGCCGGTACTTAGCGGGTAGTATGTGCATCCTCGCGTCAATGGCTGCCCCAATGGCCTCTTCATCGTCGGGGTCCAGGTCCTTGATGGCGTCCCACAGGTCAAGCGCCCAACGCTGTATAGGCGTGGGAATGTCCGGGCTCACTGCTTTGGCAAGGTTATCAACCACTTGCTCTAAACTGGCAGTCGTCTCCCTGGTAGTCCTAGTCAGCCTGTCAAAGGCTTGACCCATATCAACGAAGCCACCAACGGAGCCACCAACGAAGTCCGGCGGAAGAGGCCGCCGGGGCCGTGGCGGTAGCACAAGCGATTTGGGTTCTACGCGAGGCGGCTTCCCGGGCTTCAGCGGCTTCAAGTCTTCATGGGGCCTGTCGGTGCGAGCCATTATGCTGCCTCCGCCGGGGCCCACGACAGCGTCCCGTTAGGGTGCTCCCGCCCCGTCTCCACGCCTGCATCCTCAAAGCCGAATGTCCGCCCATCCCGGTCCGTGCAATCGGCGTCGTCATAGCCCAGCTGGTTGTCAAAGGCTGTCAGGCCGCTCACCTTGCCACTCGCCCTGTACCCCTCAACCGAAGCGACATTCTGGGCGAACTTGGTCTCCGTCCGGGCTATGACCCGCGCCCTTGTCTCGGGCTTCGCATACCGGCCCGATGGAACATACCCACGGATACGCCGGGCCGTCGCGGGCACGCTCTCCCCCAGTACCTCTGCATCCGCCAGTGCCCTGAATAGGGCAGTCCTGGTCTGCCCCGTAACGTCTTGCAATACCAGCCTCGCCGGCCCGTTGGCAACGATGGCCTCCGCCGTAGCGGAGGGCAGGCTGGTACCAAGGGCCAGCGCCGTGTTAATTGAGTCAATAGTATCCCCGCTGGTCCGCCTCAGGTGGGTAGCGAGCAGGGGCAGTAGCCACATCTCGTTGAACCCATCTACGTCTAGCTCCTCTAGGGTAGTATCCACGGTGTCATCCTGGGACACGAACGCTATCTCAGTACCAGGAGCGGTCTTCCCACCCCTAGCACGGGCTCTAAAGTAGGCACGCTCGGCACGTACCCCCAGTTCCCGGTAAGCGCTCTCCAGCTCGGCCGCCATGAGTGCCTCTAGGCGGGTAGCGTCTTCAGTAAGCCGCTGTAGGACGGCGCGTTGCTGGGGCGTCGCCGTGGCCTTACCTAGCGCCTTGCCCCCGGGACCACGCACATCCACGCCCTCCGTTACGACCTCAGTACGGTAGCGGCCCCCCATGCTCAGGCCCTTGATCCGTCCGTCCTTCACCATGGGCCAGCCGATGTCGTTCCAGATAACCTCCTGGAGCACGGTGCCCTCCGGGAGTGTGACCTTCCTGGTCCCCTCACCCGGCACGACCAACGTCACGTCCGCTTCAAACGGCCAGGTTAGGACGCCCACCCATTCGCCAATGACCTGCATGCCCGCCTCTGTCAGGCCGTGCTGTAGGTAGATGTTCCGGTCCCCAGACCGAACGTACTTCCACTGCGCCTCCTGTAGGATATCCAGCGGGGCATAGTCATCATGGGCGTCCGTCTCAGGGTCATCCTCGTCAACGGTGCCTTTGTACATGACACCCAGGGTGTAGCGCTTCTCGGTATCCTGTTTCAGGAAGGCCAGCCCTGCCGTTTCCGCGCGCGGAACTTCCCTGCGCATACCGAAGGGTATCCGCTTGCGGGCATCCCCGGACCATATGTTCAAGCTGTTGAAAGTCACCGGGATGGTCCTGTCTGCACGGCGGGGCGGGTCGTCCACGTCCGGTTCAACGTAGGCCAGGGTGATATGCGGCGTGAAGCCATGCGCCATGCTCGCCTCAAGCCCAGCCTTCTCCCCAGCCCGCACTACCTCCTCGCGGAGACGGGGCAGGTCGGGAATGTCCAGACTCGCGTAGAACGCCTGGTGGCCGTCACTGTCGGTACCACTGAACCGGCCATAGCCCGACACGACACCAGCTAACGGGGCCCGGGCGGCCGCGAGTATTTTGATCTCCCGCTCCAGGGCCTCCAGGCGGTCCTCCGCCACGTCGCCTACGTCACCAAAGAAGGCCAGGGTCATGTGCAGGTCAGCGACCGGCTCACCATCATGCACCGCCAGGAGGCGCGCGATTGAGGGAGGGGGCACAAGCGCCACGATGAGACCGGCCCCGGCAGCCTTGCCCATTGTCGGGCCCAGCCTCGGCGGCGGCCTCTCTTCTTTGTCCACGCCGTCGCAGCCCCCGTCGTATTCCTCGTGACCGCACAGCGCACAGCGGGGGTGACCATTGGGGAAGGTCCACTGGGCAGGCTTGAACGCATGGGACCGCTTGGCCTCCGCAGTCTCCCGGTTCCGGTTTATTGCCTCAACATCCCTGTTGATGGATCGTATGTCCGCCTCGGACAACTCCTTCAGTACCGGCTCGCCCGTGGTGCGGAAGAACTGGCGGTTGGCATCCGCCTCCTTCTCCCACGGGTAGCGCCGCCGGGGGCGCGTCTGTTCCACCGTCAGCGAGCCAGCGGGCATGTCGCCGGTGGTCAACGCCTTGGTGGTTTCCTCGAGCCAGTGCGTCATAGCCGTTTCCCAAACACTGTCGCTCCAGCCGTGTTCCTTGATCCATGGCTTGTTGATCGTCGCCTTCAGCGGCGCGGCGACGGCGTAGGCATAGACATCCGCCCACTTCTGGGCCAGCCACCGTGCCCGGCCATTCTGCGTGATGAAGTACCACTCACCCCAACCATCGCTGAACCGCCAGATGGCGTGCCCGGAGACCTCTACGACCTTGTGGCGGCCGCGGGGATCCCCGGAGCCGTAATCCATCCCGTTCTCTTTCAGGTGGGCGTAGTAGGCGTCCAGGGCCGGGTGGGACTTGGTGACGGTGGCCACTACCACCCCCCGAGTTCGAGTAGTAAGGCGGAGGCCAACCGGCGCGCTGCCGATGCCCCCTCCAAATCAAATTGCTTCCGGTGAGCCTGTAGGTGGCGCTGCGCCTCGGGGTTATCCTGTCCCGTCCGCCCACCACGCGCGGCTCCCCAAGCGGCGATCACACCGGACCGGATGGTCTTCATGCGCCCGTCAATGACATCGTGATGGGGGAAGCCGAAGTCGCCCAGCTTGTCGCCAGCGTCCGTTACCACAGCGAAGCCCTGGCGGTAGCGGGACCAGTTGATGGTGTCGGGATCGCCAGACCCGTCACTGGAAGCCCACCGGCGCAAGCGGCCACGCGCCCCGGCCCCATCCCAGGGCCGGTCACTCTCATCCTTGGGTGGGTTGTGCGTAGCCACCGCAGCCTTGAACATCACCCTCTCCTCGCCAGCCGCGTCTCCTCCTGGACCACATGGTATTCATCCGGGGACAGCACCAGGGTATACGGCAAGTCTGGTGACTCAGGCAGGCCGTGCAGCCCCTCCAGCCAGTCAATGAACACCCGGCTGCCCTGCTTGTATATTTCAGAGTGAGGGAAAGTGGTGTCCTGCGACTCCAGCGTCTGCCCGTCCGTATGCCGGACCTCCACGAACGCATCCCAATCATTCTGGGTTACTATTATGGTGCATCGGTCACGCTCGCAACACTTAGGGAACATGCCGGGCTTTGCCCCAACCATCAGCTCCCCTAGGCTCTGTGGCCAGCGGCTCATGGCCCTGTCTTCATCAGGAAGGGGTTCTGGTCGGGGTCTGGGGGCGGCAGTAGGTACTGCCCCCTCCCGCAGTTCTCGCACTGGACACCACCACCCCAGATCGGCTCCAAGGACATGCCGCCGCAGCCACCGCAGGACATGACGCTAGGCGGGACGAGGAGGCGGGCGCGGTCGCGCACGTCGTCGTAAATCATCACCGTCACCATGCTACCCGAAGAGTCCACCCGCTTCGCCACCCACTCCCAGTGGGTTGTGGGCACGTTCTGGAATGCCCAGAAGATCGCATGGAGGGGGGCCATCCCGGCCTGTATTTCAGCCTCGCTCAGATCAGCAGCCTCGCTCAGATCAGCGTTGATGTGGAACTTCGGGGTGCCAACAGCGGTCCCTTCGGCTTCGCCGACACTTCTAATCCGCTCGGCTAGGCTGGGGTAGGCCAACGATATCTGGGGAATCTCATTGATGTCTATTATAAACATGCGCTGAAGCCGCTCCCTCTGGAGCGTGACGTAGCTGCAACCCATGTAGGTGTCCCGCTCAACGGCCACCCAGCCGGACTGCCCCGAAGGCCCTGTGGGGACCATCACTGTAGGCCCGGTGGGAACCATCACCGTGCCCCTCGCTCCTCCCGCACCTCCGCCAACTCCTCAATGGCCCCGTCTAGGGCGTCCATCCTGTCATGCAGTCCCGCCTCAATGGCGCGAAAATCCCGACCGTTCGTTGGCCCTGCACCCATAGCGAAGTTCGCAGAGCCGCCGCCGTGCTTCGACATCCACTCGGCGAGCGTCACGTCCATCCCGTCAATGGGTTCGCGCCCCCGTAGGATGCGTCCCTCATTCAGGAGCATTGTCTGCGCCTTGATCTCCTCCACTATTGTGGCGACCTCTACCTCCTCATCCCTGATGTCCAGCGCCTTGAAGGCTACCCGCCACAGTATCCGATCCGGCTCAATCTTCCGGGCCAGTGCATATTCAACCAGAATGAGTCGGTTGAGCCGATCAGCGAGGAGCATCTGCGACGTAGCCACCACCGCATCCTTATAGGTGCGGTTTATGTCACGGGTGGAAGTGCCGCCCAGTGGGCCCTTGCGCACGATCCCGATACGTTCGGCCGGCATCCTATGCCCGCCCGTGATGTACGTGTCGGACACATCCAACAATCTTGTGAAATGAAGGTCGTTGGCCACCGCCGTAAGGCGCTCAATCGTGATTTCTACGC
>JAUVHW010000131.1 GCA_030593075.1 Ardenticatenales bacterium | reverse complement strand
AGCGTGACCACTACACACAGCACCTGGCGCGCCGTCTGGGGATAGACGAGCGAACCCTCGCCGGGATGGTCGCTCGGAGAACGCCGCCACGAAAGCGGCGTTCGCGCACCCCGGCGCAGCCGCCCGCGCCGGCAGACGAGGAGACCGGGGAGTCGGGCACTCAGCCTGCCCCTCTGGCTGTGGAGGTCCCTTCACTGCCTCAGGAACTGCACTGCCTGAAACAGCTGCTGGTGGCTCCGGCCGCCTGGCAGCAGACCAACACCATCTTGCTTGAACTCGGAATGTATCCCATCTCGCCCCAGGATTTCGCCGACACTCAGAACCGCACCATCTTCTCGGCGCTGCGAGAGCGGGAAACAGCCGACGCCTTGGCGGCCGAACTGGACCAGGCTCTGCGTGCTCGCCTGGAGACCATTCAGGCCCAGCAGCCGCCCGACCCCAGGCTGTCAGCTGAGCGCGTCGCCAGCCATCTGGCCCACACCGTCCTTCTGATGAGAAAAAAGGCGAACCGCCGCTCCAAGCAAGACCTTGACCGCGCCTGGGCTGATGCCCTGTCACAACACGACAGCACTGCGGTTGGCGAATACCACCAACGGGTGCTAGAATTAGAGACTGTTCGGCTTCGAATCGATCGAGCGCTGGGATCCATCATCAGCCCTATCGCCGGGGCCCAAGAAGGCACATAGCCAGCGCTGCCTCTAAGGAGAATCGTGGCGACGGATAAGGGCAAGGAGACGCCCGATCTAGGCAGACAGATCACTGTTGAGAGTCTCCCCAAAGGGGATGCCTCTGGAGCAGCCCTGGGCGGGATGCCTGCGCCGCCGACCGCCGTCGACCCCTCTGAGGACCCCATTCGTATGTACCTCAAAGAGATCGGGCAAGTCCCCCTGCTGGAGCCAGACCAGGAGATCTGGCTCAGCACCCAGATGGCGGCCGGTGATCACTTGCAGGACGTGCGGGACTCGCTGGAGAAAGAGGGGGGCAAAGAGGCCACTCCGGCCGACGTACTGGCTGCAATCTACGACCAGGTGCGGACCTCGTGGCGCAAGACGCAAAAGATGTGCCGTCGACTCGATGTCGACCCTCCGGATTTTGCCTCGCTGCTCCGAGAAGCCCAGACGCTCCGTACGGCCTGGCAGGACGACAGCCCCTCCTACTTGCGCGCGTTTCTAGAGGGAGGGGAGTGGGGATATGACGAGGGCTGGAGCCAGCTGGCTATCGTGGTCTTTGAGGTCTACCTGGGACTCTATTCGCTGCCGCCTTTCATCCAGGGGCAGTTGCTCTCCTTGTACGAGAAGCGAGGCAGGCTTGCATCTTCTGGGAGGACATTCGGCCGCTGGCTGGAGGAGAGAGAGCAAGAGCTCGACGACAGCAAGGACGCTGTCAGGGCACGAGCCGTCTTAGCAAAGAAGGCGCTGATTCGCGCCAACCTGCGCTTGGTCGTGAGCATCGCCAAGCGGTACATGGGTCGCGGCATCTCCTTCCTGGACCTTATCCAAGAGGGCAATATCGGACTGCTTCGTGCAGTGGACAAGTTTGACCACACCAAGGGCTACAAGTTCAGCACCTATGCTACCTGGTGGATCCGGCAGGCGGTCAGCCGCGCCATCGCCGACCAGGCACGCACCATCCGCATCCCAGTGCACATGGTAGAGACCATTAACAAGCTGATCCGCGCGCAGCGGCACCTGGTGCAGGACCTAGGGCGCGAGGCCACCGCCGAGGAGCTCGCCCTGGAAGTGGACCTGATGTTGCCCGAGGACGTGAGAGACATTCGCGATACCTGGTCCGATGGACGGCGGCTGAACCCAATGCTGGAGAAAAAGCTGCGGCGAGCAAGCAGCAAGGTGCGGCAGATCATGCGCATCTCGCAGGAGCCCATGTCGCTGGAGATGCCAGTTGGCAAGGAGAACAGCAGTTCCCTAGGCGACTTTATCGAGGACGAGTCTGTTCCGCGGCCCGTGGATGCCGCGTCCAGGCAGCTGCTCAGGGAGCAGATTCAAGGCATCCTGCGGGTCCTCAACAAGCGTGAGCGCGAGGTGCTGGAGATGCGTTTCGGCCTGCTCGACGGGGAGGATCATACTCTCGAAGAAGTAGGTAGGTACTTTGGCGTGACGCGCGAACGGATCCGCCAGATCGAGGCCAAGGCCCTTCGGAAACTGCGCCATCCGACCCGCAGCCGGGCGCTGCGGGACTATTTGGGCGGATGACTTTGCAGCGCGGCCCCCGCTATTGCCCCCTGTGCGGAGATACGTTGGTGCAGGGTGAGACAGCCGGCCGTCCACGGCCAATCTGTCCTTCCTGCGGCCACGTCGTCTATCACAATCCGGTGCCGGGCGTCGGCGTCCTCTGCGAGACCGAGGGCGGACTGGTCCTGATCCGGCGCGGTCACCCGCCGAATGTAGGTGAGTGGGCGCTGCCTTCGGGGTACATTGAGGCCGACGAGAGTTCGGAACAGGCGGCCGTCCGTGAATGCAAGGAGGAGACTGGGCTGGAGGTAGAACTGCTGGAGTTGTTTGGCGTCGATTCCTTTCCCGAAGGTTCCCTCAGCAGCGGACTCGTTGTTTTCTACCGTGCCCGGCCTGTTGGCGGCGAGATCAAGGCCGGAGACGACGCAGCCGAAGCCAGGGTCTTCCCAGCCGATGAGATCCCCCGTGACATTCCCTTCAGCACTCACCGTGAGGTCATAGCCCGCTGGTTGGCGACCCAGAGAGAAGGTCCCCGTCCCCAAGGGCCAGTCATCCGACCGGCGCGGCCGCAGGACGAGAAACGCATCCTTGAGCTCTGGCACATCATCCCGGCCAACCAGGCGGCCACCGGAGCCGGGCGGGAGAGAGCGCGCCAGCGTTTCCGCGAGAAGCTCGGTTTCGACGTATTGGTCGCCGAAGTGGACGGCTGCGTGGTCGGCTACCTGGTGCTCTCCTTCATCTCGGCCCTGAGTGGGCTGCGTGCCTGGATTGACGACGTAGCTGTAGAGCCGGCGTGTCAGCGCCAGGGGCTGGGCGCGGCGCTGGTGGAGGCCGCCATTCAACAGGCCAACCTACGTGGGGCGAGCCACCTGTTCGTCCACACTAGCCGAGGCAACGCCGGGGCGCGCGAGTTCTATCGTGCCTGCGGCTTCGACGAGGACGGGGTTGCGCCGCTCCGAATCCGGTGATGCGGTTCGTGCATCTTGCGCCGGCCGACTATGACCGCCTGGTGGAGCTGTGGCAGCGGGCCGGGCTCCCTTTTCGAGCCCACAGCCGCGACAGCCGCGAGGCATTGACCAGACAGCTGAAAAGCGGGCTGCAAGCAGTCATCGCCCTGGAGCACGAGGGGGATTTGCTGGGCGCGGTGGTGGTCACCCACGATGGCCGGAAGGGATGGATCAATCGCCTTGCGGTAGACCCTGCTCACCAGCGCCAGGGCCTCGGGTCGCAACTCATCAGGGAGTCCGAGAGGTTCCTTGGCAGCCAGGGCTTGCAGGTAATCGGCGTCCTGGCAAAGAAAGAGAACGCGGCCTCGGTTTCCACCTTTGCCGAGGCCGGCTACCTCCCCCAACCAGACGTTCTCTACCTGAGCAAGAGATCCAGCCCAGATTCCTGAACCGGCCAGCTCCGAACCCGGAATTCCTCTCTCCTGGGCCGCATTCTGTCAGCTTGCCTGCGCCACCCCTGCCATTATCCCCTGCAGCCGGCGCAGCTACTCGCCGCGCAGCTGGCGCAGCCTCCGCCCTCGCTGCCTGCAACCGCCCGGCCGTTGGAGCGGCGGGCAGCAAAGAGGGCAGCACACCGCCCGGCCGGCTCGCCGCACTGGGGGCAATCGGCCATAGCGTCCGCCTTGCTCATCGGCCGCATGAGGTCGAATCGGACGTCACATGCCAGGCAGCGATATTCATAGATTGGCATCAGTGCGCTCCTGACCTGCTCGCAATGCCGCCCATGTCAGATCAGCCCCATCTGCCGGCCGACGGTCTCAAAGATCCCCAGCGCCCGGTCAATCTGCTCGTGGGTGTGGGTTGCCATGTAGCTCGTGCGCAGCAGGGACATCCCCTGCGGTACGCCCGGAGCGACAACCGGGTTGGTGTAAATCCCCGCGTCGTACAGCGCTTTCCAGGTCATGAGGGTCTGGTCGTCTGCACCGATGATGATCGGGATCACCGGCGTCTGGCTGACACCGGTATTGAACCCCAGTTCATTGAGACCTTTCCGCATCCGCTCGGTCACATCCCACAGCCGATCGATCCACTCTGGCTCACCCTCGATAATATCCAACGCCGCCAGCACAGGGGTTACGCAGTGGGCCGGCATGGAAGCACTGAACATGAGCGAACGGGCGTTGTGCTGGACGTAGTGCATGACGCCCGCGTCGCCAGCCACAAAACCGCCCAGCGAGGCAAACGACTTGCTGAAGGTCCCCATGATGAGGTCTACCTCGTCCACCAGGCCAAAGTGAGCGGCCGTCCCCCGGCCGCCGCCTAGAACCCCCATACTGTGGGCATCATCTACCATCAGGCGGGCGCCGTACTGCTTGCACAGCGGTACAATCTCCGGGAGCGGAGCGATGTCCCCACCCATGCTAAAGAGGCCGTCTACCACTACTAGCTTGCCGGCATCGCCAGCCTTCTTTAGCACCCGTTCCAGGTCAGTCACGTCATTGTGCCGGAAGCGCAGCATCTTCCCAAACCCTAGCCGCGCGCCATCCACGATACTGGCGTGGTCATCCTTGTCCACGATCACGACGTCGCCCTTGCCAACCAAGGCCGATATCGTGCCCAAGTTGACCTGAAAACCGGTGCTGAAGACCAGGGCAGCCTCCTTGCCCGTGAACCGGGCTAGCCGCTTCTCCAGCGCCAGGTGCAACGCCAGTGTACCGTTCAGAAAGCGCGACCCTGTGCAGCTGGTGCCGAATTTCTCCACCGCATCTATGGCCGCCTGCCGGACCTTCGGGTGGGTGGTCAGCCCGAGATAGTTGTTGGAGCCGAGCATCAGCAATCTATGTCCGCCAATGACCACCTCCGTCCCCTCGGTATCTTCGAGCGGCAGAAAGTAGGGATAGAAACCGGCAGCCACGGCGTCGCGCGCCCGCGTGTAAGCGCCACACTTTTCGAACAAGTCCATCACACTCTTCTCCCTTCGAGGAGGACAAGCACGCGCGTTGCAGGAATCGCACAGTACCTGGGAACGCCTCTCCAAGAGCGCCCAATCGCACTCCGGCGTCATTGTAATTCCGACCACCGGTCTCGTCAAGTGGCGCCCGACGCCAAAGTGGGAATTCAGCGGCAATCAGGTACAATCTACTGACTGGAACACAGGGAACCATGTGTACGCCGTTCCGCACCGGAAATGCCAGTTGGCGCAGGGCAAAACGCGAGTTCCCGGATTCCCCGAAGGTGAGTGATTATAGTGTACAACCATGCCCCCGCTGATTACGCTTGCCCCTTCTGCCAGTTGGCTCAACAGACAGAGCACGAAGATGTCTCGCGCACCGTGTACCACAACAGCACGATTACCGCTTTTGTCAGCAGCCATTGGTGGCCGAATAACCCAGGCCACGTGCTCATCGTCCCGAACCAACACTATGAGAACATCTATGACCTGCCTATCCATCTGGCGGCGAGGATTCGCGAGTGCGCCAAAGCCGTTGCACTAGCGATGAAAGCCGCCTATTCCTGCGACGGCGTCTCAACCCGGCAGGACAACGAGCCGGCCGGGAATCAGGATGTCTGGCACTATCACCTGCACGCATTCCCACGCTACCAGGGCGACGAGCTGTACACAAGCCGCAAGCAGTCCACGACGGCTGAGGAGAGAGCAGACTACGCCCAGCGGCTCCGGACAGAGCTGGGAGACTGGACGCCGGGCGAGTGGCAGATGGGAAGCTGATAACACCGCCGGCCGGCCGTGTTCGATTCACTGGACCGAGCCTATGACGGTCCTGACGACAAGAGGCCAATCCTCGACAAGTAGCGCCCCGCGGCTGCTCCGGTGGCTGCTGAGTATAGTCGCAGCAGTCACTCTACTGGTCGGCTGCACCGGCTGTGCACCGCAGCCCTCGCCCCCTGCCCCCACCTCCGGGCCAGCCCGGGCGGGCAGTCGCGCCGCGAGCTCTGGAATCTCGATATCGATCGGCCACACGTACTATCGAATAACTGGCTCTACGGCCAATGAACTGCGCGCTCAGATGGATCAGCTCGGCCGCACTGACGAGCTGGGGCACCATTGGGATGCCTATACAGAGTGGCAGGTGACCTGGTCGTATCCCTACTCGTTCTCGGCCGGAAGCTGTTCGACCGGCCCCGTCAAGGTTGCGGTGGATGTCACCTTTGTCTTACCACAGTGGGACGTCTCCCCCACCGCGCCCCAGGATCTGGTTGACAAGTGGGCCGAGTATTCAGCGGCCCTCCAGGTGCATGAGGATGGCCACAAGGAGATAGCAATTGAGGCCGGCCGCGAGATCTTGGATGCCATGAACGCGCTGCCGGCCTACTCTTCCTGTAGGGAACTGGAGCAAGCGGCCGATGCGGTCGGAGAGGGGATTCTAGAGCGTTATCGCCAGCGAGAGGAAAGGTACGATCAGGACACAGATCACGGTGCAACTCAGGGAGTTGGTTTCCCATAGACTGTGCTGTGCCCCAGGGTACGGACTCCAGTAGAGGCAATCAGACACGCGAGCCTTGGGTCGTTCGCACTCCCGCGCAGTTCGGCCAAGAGAGCGCGCTCAGTACGGCCCGCACCCCGGTGCTCCGACTCCAGCCACTCGGCGGCGAGCTATCTGCAGTACAGCACGGACCGATTGACGTCTGTCCCCCGGCCGCCGAGCGGGAGGAGCGGACTCGTGCCGCTACTGGGCGACACTAGTCGGTTCCAGCTCAATGACGTCGTCAGGGTGGCCCGCAACTTGGAGGCGAACCAGGTCAGGCCAGGTGTAGACTCCAACCTGCAGCGGGTACCGGCCGGGTGCAACGTCGGGCGGGAGCTGCAGGACGGCATGATCGGCCACAACCTCGTCGAGCTCCCACACAGTGGCGGGGTACTGCTGACGCCCCAGTATATGATCATCCTGCGCGACGATGGATGCTGCGGCTGGGTCGTACAGGTGAACGAACCCTACATACGTCCCAGGAGCCACCGAGCCAGTGCTCCGCCAGTAGAGAACCAACTCCAGCGCCTCACCGGCGGCTACTATGTCAGGTGGGTCATAGCCGACTAGTTCGAGCCCGCTTCCCAGGGGAACTCCAACCGGCACACCCGGTACGGAGTCAGGGAGCTCACCTGCGGAAAGCACAAACGCAGGCTTGGTCAGTGGAACGTCTGCGTCAAGGATGTACAGGCCGTACCCTAGTTCGAGGGAGTCCCTGTTTGCTGCGCTGGGCCAAGGCGTGATGCTGGCTACCTCCCGGATGGTGGCAGCGTCCCGGTCGTCTACCAGCAGGGCGGCCCGGCCCGGCCGCTCGAATAGCCGGCCGATGATCTGCTGCACAGGCAATACCTCCTGGTAGATGCCCGCAAAGATCAGGTAGGTCTGCGGCAAATAGGGAATCGAATTGCGGTAGGGGCTGCGGCTCGTACCGCTGATGTAGACCGGCTCCCCCTGGTTCCCCGCAACCATCTCACGACACAAGTCCAGCAGGACACGTCCCTTTGCCCGTCCCTCTTCATAGTACCGGGACAATGGGAGCAGTGGATACACCACCAGGAGTGCAACCGGAATAAGGATGAGGCCGATCTTCCAACTGACAGTGGACTGACAGGCTCCTCCAGCCCTTTCTAGCCCCGCTGCCGCGAGACACCCCATGCCCACGGAGAAAGCCGGCGTCAGCAGGGACGTGAATCGGACAGGGGCAACAGTCCCATAATGGCTGCTAAAGTAGGGGAGCAGGAAAAGAGCCGGTGCAATGACGCAGATAGGGAGCGCCGAGATCCTGCGAGTAGTGAACACCAACCCCGCCGACATCCACGCTAGATAGAGCAAAGGCACCCCGACAAGCATTCGAAGCGTCTCATCTCCTGCCAACACGCCGCCGGTCTGGCGCACCAGCTGCAGGGCCAGCCGGCGCTCGTTGTTGAGCACGGTGAGAAGAGTAGGACTCGCCTCCCACAAGTAGGAACGTTCCTGGAGAACGTCCAGGCTATCCAGACCGAACTGCAGGTTGTAGACAATGACCGGACTGTAGACCAGCAGGACGCAAAGACCGGCCAAGAGAGGCCAGAGAGGCCAATGCCGGCCCAGCTGGGGGGAATAGCGCACGCGAACCGCAACCCATATCCAGCTGCCAGCGACCGCCAGCGTAGCGACGGGGTTGGATTGGATCGCCAGCCCGGCCGAGACCGCAGATGCAATCAGCCAGCCGGGACGGTCGGAAGCAACGGCCTCCGACAGCGCCCAGAGGGACAGCGTGGTGAAGAAGGGCAGCAGGTAGGTGGTGCCTCCCTTGTGGCTGTTCAGGAGGATGAGGTGAGGATTCGTAGTGACTAGGGCCGCCGCAATCAGGCTCGCTACGCGATTCGCGCCCAGGCGGCGCACCCATGCGTAGGTAAGGGGCACGGTCAGCGTACCCGCGATCAAGACCACGGCGCGCCCGGCCATCGGGTCCGATACTCCCAAGCGAAACAGCAGCGCCAACAGGTAGAAGAAGACAGGACCGGCGTATGCGTCGTTCCCAATCAGCGGGTATCCATGCCCTTGCGTAATCCGCAGGGCGTAGATCGCCTGGTTGATCTCATCGCCCACCGCCGGGACGGTCTCCCAACAAGGCAGACGTACGGCCAGCGCCACCGCCGTCACGAGGAGCAGCAGTAGGGTATCTCGGTTACCTCGGCCGGGTGCAGGGCTCTGGTCAGTCACCTCCACGTCACTCCCCGCACGCTTCTCTGCTCTCTGAGAAGGGTTGCGGTTTTCATCATCAGGACAGCTGCTGTCAAGTCAGAGGGCCGACCACCGGCAATCAAGGACACCCATGGACGGTCCAGCCCCAGCTCACAGGTCAAGCTCCCAAGCAGGAACGCGGGCCGGTTCGCACAGCTCCCCGCGCTTCAGTGTAGCTAGGTCTCCTCGCGCGTGGTGCCGCGAATTCTACCACAAACCATGGGGTTGGCGCAGCACCCCGCCGCTCGCCTGCCTGGTCTACGGTCGGACACACGGTCGCCCCCGACCGATCCGACTCCAGGACACGGGTGGTCATGCAGATCCCGTCCAGTTCTTGCCGCCAATCACCTCGCCACACGAGGAGGACCGCCAATAGAGCAGCACGGCCACCATCAACATGGCAGCGGCCGCCAGGTAGAGCAGACCCAGGCTGTCGGCCCTGCTGCGGGAATAGGCCAGCAATGGCCCAGCCGCCAGCCCGGCATCCGCTGCCGAGGTGTACACACCCACGAATCGATGCGGCCGGTTGGATCGGATAGCCATTCCGCTTGCAGCCGCACTCAAGGTGACTGACAGGCCTGCGCCGGCCGCAAAGACCAGCGAAGCGAACAGAATAGGCCAGAGACCTGCCAGTCC
>JAUVHW010000414.1 GCA_030593075.1 Ardenticatenales bacterium | reverse complement strand
GCCTACCCTGAGGACGGAGTGACGCTCTTTGAGGGCGAGATGCCCGAGACAAGAGACGGCGACATGGAGACCATCCGCCAGCCGCTGGATTTCTATGGAGTCAATGTCTACTACGGCCAGACGGTCCGAGCTGCGGCCGGCGGCCGATGGGAGGCTGTGCCCGGCCCCGAGGGTCCGCCGCTGACGACCATGGGATGGCGGGTCACGCCCGAAGCACTCTACTGGGGGCCGCGGTTCTTGTACGAACGCTACGGCCTGCCCATCGTCGTGACCGAGAACGGTATGGGCAACTGTGACTGGATCCACCTGGACGGCAGAGTGCACGACCCCCAGCGCATCGACTTTCTCACTCGGTACCTCCGGGCGTTCATGCGGGCCATGGACGATGGAGTGGACGCCAGGGGCTACTTTGTCTGGTCCATCATGGACAACTTTGAGTGGGCCTTTGGCTACCAGCAGCGGTTTGGCATCATTTTCATCGACTATGCGACCCAACGGCGGGTTCTGAAGGATTCGGCCCGTTGGTACAAGGAGGTCATTGCAACCAATGGAGCTGTCCTTAACGGCAGCAGTGGCAAATGACGGCAACCATCACACGACTCCCGTGAAGAAAGGGTTCATTCACCGCGGAGAACGCTGAGTTCGAAAAGTCTGCCTTGAGATACTATTCGTTTCCTGTGAGGCTTTGTCAAGATGTCGCACCTGTTCTCTTTTTTCTCTGCGTGCTCTGCTCTGAATCCGGTTCTTTCAGTGGAGTCATCACACCTTCCAGGAACCCGGTTGGACACGGGCTGGTCCGCCACGATCGTGCTCGTATCTCGATTCACCACATCTGCTAGAGGAAGCCCTCTGTGACTACTGGTTCCGACCCACTCTGGTACAAGAACACCATCTTTTACGAGTTGTACCTACGCGCCTTTGCCGACGGAAATGGCGACGGCATCGGCGACCTGCGTGGGGCGGCCGCCAAGCTGGACCACCTGCAAGCTCTGGGCGTCACCTGCATCTGGCTGCTGCCCATGTACCCTTCTCCGCTCCGCGATGACGGGTACGACATTTCTGACTATTACGGCGTCCACCCGGACCTGGGCACGCTGGATGATTTCAAGGAGTTCGTGGCGCTGGCTCACGACCGGGGGATGCGCGTGATAGTGGACCTGGTGTTGAACCACACCTCTGACCTGCACCCGTGGTTCCAGTCGGCGCGCCGCTCCAAGGATTCCCCCTACCGCGACTTTTACGTGTGGAGCGACACCGGCGACGAGTACACCGGCACCCGGATCATCTTTCTGGACGTGGAGGATTCGAACTGGTCCTACGACGAGGTCGCCGGCCAATACTACTGGCATCGCTTCTTCCGCCACCAGCCGGACCTGAACTGGGACAATCCCAGGGTGCGCGAAGAGATGTACCGGGTGATCGACTACTGGCTCGAGATGGGGATAGACGGGTTCCGCGCCGACGCCGTCCCCTACCTGATCGAGCGCGAGGGCACCAACTGCGAGAACCTGCCCGAGACCCACGCCATCCTCAAGGAACTGCGCCGCCACCTTGACGAGCACCACCCCGGCCGGATTCTGCTGGCGGAAGCCAACCAATGGCCCGAGGACGTCCGTCCCTACTTTGGTGACGGCGACGAATTCCACATGGGGTTCCACTTCCCGGTGATGCCGCGCCTCTACATGGCGCTCAAGAGGAGCGACGCGACGCCAATCTACGAGATAATGCGGCGCACGCCGCCGATCCCGGCCGAGTGCCAGTGGTGCGTTTTCCTGCGCAACCACGACGAGTTGACGCTGGAGATGGTGACCCCTGAGGAGCGCGAGACTATGTGGGACCTCTATGCCCCGGAGCCACGGATGCGGCTCAACCTGGGCATCCGCCGACGCCTCGCCCCGCTGCTGGATAACGACCGGCGAAAGCTGGAACTGATGAACTCGATCCTCTTCACGCTGCCCGGGTCTCCCATCATCTATTACGGGGACGAAATCGGCATGGGGGACAACATATGGCTGGAGGACCGTGACGGAGTGAGGACACCGATGCAGTGGACAGACGGACCCAACGCCGGCTTTTCCAGTGCCGAGGCCAGCAAGCTCTACGCACCGGTGATCGATGACCC
>JAUVHW010000123.1 GCA_030593075.1 Ardenticatenales bacterium | reverse complement strand
CGCCACCGTGACCTCCGAATCGGGCACCAGAGCCGCTGCGACCAGCGGGAAGGCGGCCGAGGAGATGTCGCCGGGCACGGTCAGGGAGAGGGGGGAGAGAGAGGGAGACGGGTGCAGCGTGACGGCGAGACCGGCCGTCTCGATAGAGGCCCCCATAGCCGCCAGCATGCGCTCGGTGTGGTCGCGGGCCGGGCCCGGCTGCTGGATGGTGGTGGGCCCATTGGCGTACAGCCCCGCCAGCAGCAGTGCGCTCTTGACCTGGGCGCTGGCGATCGGCAGCGCGTGGCGGTGGCCCTGTAGGTCCCCAGCGGAGATGATGAGAGGAGCGTGACCGTCGCTGTCTTCGATCTCGGCGCCCATCCGGCGCAGCGGCTCGGTTACGCGGCGCATCGGCCGGTGGAGCAGCTGCTCTTCGCCGGTGAGGGTGGTGGCGAACCGCTGGCCCGCCAGAATGCCCGCCAGCAAGCGCATGGTGGTTCCGGAGCGGCCACAACCCAGCGGCGCGGCCGGCTGGCGCAAGCCGCGCAGCCCCCGGCCGTGGATGGTCAGGGTGGTGCGGTCATGAGTGTCCACTGCCACGCCCAGTGCGCGCACGCAGGCGAGGGTCGCCTGGCAGTCGCCGGAGGGCAGAAAGTGGGCTACCTGGCTGGTCCCGTCTGCCAGAGCGCCCAGCAACAGTGCCCGGTGTGAGATCGACTTGTCGCCCGGGACGCGGATGCGGCCGCGTAGAGGCGCGCTGGGACTCACGCAGAGCTGGCTCAAGGGAACATCTCCAGCCGCTTCTCGCGGATTGCGCTCAGTACTGAGCGCATCTCTTCTTCATCAGCTGCCTCCACCAGGCGTGCCAGACGCTTCAGTTGAGCCTGGTAAGCGTTGACCGCCCCTAGTACTTTGTCCTGGTTGGTGAGCAGGATGTCGACCATCATCGTAACGTCGCTGCCGGCAACGCGTGACGTGTCGCGGAAGCCGCCCGCCACGATCTGCCACACCGCGGGGTCGGCCGAGACCGTGGCGTCGGCAGTGCTGACCAGTGCGCAGGCCAGCAGGTAGGGTAGGTGGCTCACGGTGCCCGCCAGGTAGTCCTGGCGCTCGGCAGCCAGCACTAGTGGGTGCGCGCCTACCGCCTCGGCCAGCGCTCGACCCAGCTCCAGTCCACCTTCCGAAGTGCGCGGCAGCGGGCAAAGGATAAAGGTCTTGCTCTGGTAGAGGGCTGGGTCGGCCGCCGGAAGCCCTGAGACCTCCTTGCCGCACATGGGGTGCCCGCCCAGGGGATCGACGTGGTCCGGAAGCCCTGCCATCGCCGTTGCGATGTGAGCCTTGGTGCTGCCCAGGTCGATCAGCAGGCACCCTGGCGGCAGGAGCGACCCAATCTCAGCCAGCTGGCTGATGATCGCTCGCACGGGCGTCGCCAGGATGACAATGTCTGCGTTGCGCACACCGGCCGCCAGGTCGGTCGTGCCTTGAGTGATGAGGTTCCGCGCTCGCGCGGCCTCTAGCGTCTCCTCTCGTCGAGCAATGCCGACGACTGCCCGGCACTTTCCGTCTAGCGCTCCGGCCAGCGAGCCCCCCATCAGCCCCAGGCCGACGATGGCGATTCGCGTGTCTGCTAGCTGCTTCACAGGGTTCTCCCGACTGCCTCAGCTATCGGCCGCAGACCCTCCATCAGCGCGGCGAAGCGAGCTGGTTTGAGGGATTGGGCCCCGTCCGAGACCGCTTCCTCGGGGCGAGGGTGAACCTCGATGAGCAGCCCGTCGGCTCCGGCCGCCACGGCCGCTCGCGAGACCGCCTCCACCAGTTCCCATCTACCTGTCCCGTGGCTGGGGTCTACGATGACGGGGAGGTGGCTCAGTTGCTTGAGCAAGGGAACCGCGCTGATATCGAGAGTATTGCGCGTATAGCGCTCAAAGGTGCGGATGCCCCGCTCGCAGAGAGCCACGCGGTCGTTGCCGTGAGAGAGAATGTACTCGGCCGCCATCAACAGCTCCTCGATGGTGCACATCATGCCGCGCTTGAGCAGGACCGGCCGCTGGGCCTCGCCCACGGCGTGCAGCAGGGAGTAATTCTGCATATTCCGCGCGCCAATCTGGAGCACATCGGCGTAGGCACTCACCAGCGGCACCATCTGGGGCTCCATTACCTCGGTGACCACCGGCAGCCCGGTTTCCTGCCGCGCTGCCGCAAGGATCTTCAGACCCTCCTCGCCCATGCCCTGGAAGCTATAGGGGGAGGTGCGAGGCTTGAAGGCCCCGCCCCGCAGCATGTGGGCACCGGCTTCTTTCACCGCCCGCGCGGTCTCCAGAAGTTGGTCGGTGCTTTCGACCGCACATGGCCCGGCCATCACGGCCAACTGGCGGCCGCCGATGGCGACGCCGTTCACCTTTACCACGGTGTCCTGCGGGTGAAAGTCCCGGCTGGCTAGCTTGAAAGGGCGCAGTATGGGCACTGTCCGATCCACGCCGGCCATCCGTTGTATCTGCTCGCGGTCCAGCGGGCGTCCATTGCCTATGATGCCGATTATGGTGCGCTCTTCACCCTCCGAGATGTGTGTCTGGCATCCCATCTGCTCGATGCGGGCGATGACGTTGGACATCTGAGATGTGGTGACACCTGGTTTCATGATGACTATCATCTGAGCACCTCCTGCTCTGCGGGCCCTACTACTCGGCAATTGGGGTGGTGGCGGCCGGGTACGAACCCAGCAGCTTGACGAATGAGGAGCGCCGCAGCAGCCCCATGATGGCGGCTTCGCACTCGGGGTCCTGAGCGTGTCCCTCAAAGTCCAGGTAAAAGATGTACTGCCAGGGCTGGTTCAGGCGGGGGCGGGACTCGATCTTGGTGAGATTGACGCGGCGCCGGGCAAACTCCCCCAGGCACTCGTACAGCGCGCCTGGCTCATGGGGCGTGGTGAATAGAAGAGAGGTCTTGTTGCGTTGCGCCCGGGGCGGGCTGGACAGTGCAAGGACGAAGAACCGGGTGTAGTTGAAGGCATAATCCTCGATGGCCGGGTCTAGAATCTCCAGGCCGTATAGTTCGGCCGCCAGCTCACTGGCGATCACGGCCGTGCCGGATTTGGCATCAGCCGAGGCAGCCAGGTCGCGGGCGCTGCCAGCCGTGTCGAAGGCGGGCTCTGGTTCCAGCCCGTGGCGACTCAGGTAGCGCTGGCACTGGGCCAGTGCCTGGGAGTGCGACCGCACGTGGGTCAGGTCGGAGAGCTTGGTGCCAGGAGGGGCCAGCAGCATGTGCTGCACGCGCAGAATAACTTCGGCGTGAACCCGCAGGTCGTGCTCCATCAGCAGCTCGTAGGACTGGCTGACAGACCCGGCGACTGCATTCTCTACCGGCAGCATCCCATAGTCAGCATCGCCGGCTTCTACGGCAAAGAAGATCTGGGCCAGCGTCCGGCAGGGTAGACTCTCTACCTCTGGGCCGAAGAATTGCCGGATGGCCTGTTCCGAGTAGGCCCCCGCAACCCCCTGGAATGCTACACTGGTCATGTTCTCGTCTCCTCTACCAGGTCGGGCCGCAGAGTGCGAGCCCGGCCCAGGTATACGTGATGGATCTGGTCGGGACGCAGGTCGGTGTTCCAATGCACCAACACGCGGAGGCAGCGGGGAAGGCTGCCCGCGACGTTCATCTCTTGCACGCAGAGCAGCGGTATCTCTGCCCAGCCTATCTCGCGGGCGGCGCGGGCTGGATAGGCCGCGTCCAGGTCGGGAGTGGCGGTGAATGTCACGCTGGCGATGTTATCGACGGACAGGCTGTTGGCATCGACCATTCGCTCCAGCAACTGGCGCGTTGCTGCGGTGATGGCGGCCGGGTCGTTGGCCTCGACGGTGGTTGCGCCACGAATGCCGCGACAGTTCATCTAGTCCTCCTCTAACTCTCTCGGGTCCGGTTGCTCTTGCCGTTCTCCCCCGCCTCTGCATCGAGTTCGAATCGCTCCTGAAGCAACGCCAGGACACGGGATAGCGCGGCCTCCTGGTCACCTCGGCGCAGTTCGAGCACCGTCACACCGGGCATGGATTTGATTCGGTCGGTGAAGCGAGTACTCCGCTTGACGATGGTGCCCAGCACCACAGCGTCGCTATCAAGAGCCTTCAGTACTGCCTGCCGGAAACGGTCAGACAGGATCTCCATAGGCCCGATCTCGTCGATGACCACGACTCCGCGCTCTTGAGTAGAACGCTCGATGGCCTCTACTCCCAGCACATCCAGGACTGAGACGTCTACACCATACTTGCCGACTCTCTTCGGGCCGGTGATGTTCACGTGGGCGAGGACGCCTCGCTGCCCATCCAGAGTGACCAATTCGAACCCCTTTCTGGTTCTTCCTTCCCGAATCTCCTGAGTGTAGAACCCACCGACTGGTCCGGGCAGCAGCTCGACGGCGCGGCGAATTACGGTGGTCTTGCCACAGCCAGGGTTTCCCGTCAGAAGGATGGCTTTAAGGTCCGTCATGCTCTGCACAACTCATCTATCCGACGCGCGGCAGATTGGCGCACCAGGCCGCGAGGAAGCGTCCGAGTGCACGGCTTGGCTTGCGGCCGCATTCGATCGCAGTATTCGCCTCGCTCCTTGGTCTGGCCCATTCAGCAGCTCGCCGCTGGCTCTCACTGCACTCTCCGTGGGCACAAAAAAAGACGTGGAGCTGATTGCTCCACGTCTCTGTGCCGTTCTCGGGTTCTGGTCTATGCCCTACCCACTCTCACCCTTTGAGAAGCGTGAAGCAACCGTCTCGCGGACGGAGTAAAATAAAAGTAGGCAAAGCGGGCGTTCTTCTGAAGGTTCATTCGGATGATCACGTTTCTCAAACCGGCCGCAATCGTACCCTGTTTGGCCCGTTTTGTCAACTTTGCAGACAAAGGGGCATGGGAGAGGAGTACGTCGCTGTCCTTTGCAGCACAGAACTGCGGTCGGAACGGCGTCAAGTTTGCTGTCCGACGCGCTCCAAACCCAGTTCGCGGTGCAGAAAGCGCACTGTGTCTGCCACCTGATCCTCGGGTACGCAGAACGAGACGCTGTACTCGGTCGCTGCCTGTGCCACGGCGATGACGCGCGTGCCATGCTTGCCTAGAGCAGCAAAGGCATGGGAGACGATGCCGGTCTCGTTCCATCCGGGCACGCCGACCACCGAGACGGTGGCGACCTTCTCCGTGGTGCCGAGGCTGCAGCCCTCGCTCAGTTCGCGGCCCAGCACGTTCAGGCAGTGGTCCTGGTCCTGTTCCCGCACTACCAGGTTGAGGCTGTGCTCGGAGAAAGACTGGGAGAACATGGGCACCTCGGCTCCGGCTTTGCTCAGGGCCTGCAGCGCGCCGGCCGCCACCTGGAGCGTCCAGGTGTCGTCCTGGATGCCGACGGCGATCATGGTCAGCCCGGTAGTAGAGATGATGGCGGGCAGCAGTTGCCGGCCGGGGCTGGGAGTCTCGACTATCAGCGTGCCGAGGTGCGCGGGGTTGAAGCTATTCACAATGCGGAGAGGGATTCCACTTTCAGTCACCGGCCGGATCGTCTTGGGGTGCAGCACGTCGGCGCCAAAGTAGGCCAGGTCGGCCGCTTCGGTGTAGGACAGCTCTGCCAACGTGCGCGCCTGGGGAACGATATTGGGATCGGCTGTTAGAATGCCGTCCACGTCGCTCCAGATCCATACCTCGTCGGCCTCCAGCCCAGCCCCCAGGATGGCGGCCGTATAGTCGCTGCCGCCGCGCCCCAGGGTGGTCGGCACGCCCTCCTTGGTGGCGGCGATGTAGCCGGTGACTACCGGGAGAACACCGCGCTCGACCAGCGGTATGATCCGCTCTTGCAGCCGTTGGCGCGTCTGGTCCATCAGTGGCGCGGCCGCCCCAAAGTTGTCATCGGTGACGCTCAGCTCGGTACCGCTGAGGGCCTGCGCGCGCACTCCGCGATCTCGCAGCACGGCCGCCAGAATGTTGACCGAGAGCTGCTCGCCAAAGGAGGCCACCGCGTCGCAGCCCCGGACGGTCAGCTCTCCCAACACGGCGATGCTGCGGTACAGCCGCTCGAGACTGTGCAGCTGGTCCTCCACTAAGCCGCCTACCTCCAGCCGCGCCGGCCTGTGGTTCAGGAGGGCGTCGACCACGGCCAGGTGACGGCTCAGAAGCTCTGCCTTGATCTCGCGGTATTCAGTGTCCCGGCCCGCGGCTGCGGCCCGCGCCCCGGCGATCAACTGACTGGTCGCGCCACCTATAGCTGAGACGACCACCAAGGTTTTCCCCCGAACCGCGCCGTTGGCGTCGCAGTGGCGCTCGACTATGATGTCTGCCACGTTGGCAAAGCATTCGGCGTCTCCCACCGAGGTGCCGCCAAACTTGTGCACTATCACCGTGTCGCCTCCCCTAGCCGAAGGTCTGTTCCAGCGCCTGGTCCAGGTCCGCGATCAAATCGACCGGGTCCTCGACGCCGACCCCCAGTCGCACCAGCGTGTCCGAGATTCCGATCTCGGCCCGCTCCTCCTGGGACAACTCATAGTAGCTCGCCAGCGCCACCTGCTCCACCAGGCCTTCCACGCCGCCGAAACTGGGGCCCATGTAGGGGATCTTTAGCGCGTCCACGAAGCGGCCGGTCGTCTCCAGATCGGCGTCCAGCTCAAAGCTGACCACCCCACCAAAGCCATCCATCTGCTGTCGGGCGACGGCGTGATGCGGGTGGCTGGGCAGACCCGGATAGTGGACCCGCCGTACTTTCGGATGTCCCTCCAGATAGCGGGCCACCTGCAGCCCCGAGTCGTTCTGGTGGGCGACACGCAGTGCCAGTGTCTTGAGGCCGCGCAGCAGCAAGTAGGCCGTGCTGGGGTCGCACACCGCGCCGACCAATCCTTGGGTCTCGCGCACCTCGGTGATCAGCGGTTTAGAGCCGATCACGACGCCTGCCAGCAGGTCGTTGTGCCCACCCAGGTACTTGGTGGCGCTGTGAATAACCAGGTCCACTCCGAACTCCAGCGGGCGCTGGTTGATGGGTGTGGCAAACGTGCTGTCTATGATGGTCCGCAGCCCGCGCCGGCGAGCGAACTCCACCACCCGCGGCACGTCCACCACCCGCAGGTAGGGGTTGGTGGGGGATTCGGAGAGGATCAGGCATGTGTTCGGCCGGATGGCTGCCTCCAGCGTGTCATAATCGCCCACCGGCACCTGGGTGGCCTCCACGCCCAAGCGAGGGAGGAACTGGGTGACGAACTGCCGGGTGCGCCGGTAGCAGTCGTCGGTGATCACCAGGTGGTCGCCGGCCGAGAGGAACGTGAGCAGGGTGAGGGTGACGGCCGCCATTCCGCTGGAGAAGAGCAGCGCAGCCTCGCCGCTGTCCAGGTCCGCCAGCTTGCGCTCGACGGCCGCCACCGTTGGGTTGCCGTAGCGGCCGTATTCGATCCGTCCTGTCTCGATGCCCTGCTGCTGGGCCTCCATAAAGTCGGTCAAATCGGCCGTGTCGGCGAACGTGAAGGTGCTGGTCTGTATGATGGGAGTCGTCAGAGCGTGATGCGGCTTTCGTCGCTCCTCGCCGCTGTGCACTGCTCGGGTTGAGTAACCATGGTCTTGGGGCATGATCTATCTCCAGTTGATTGTGCGTACAAACAAAACAGCCTCTTCCGAAAGAAGAGGCTGGTGGCACGGCCGCGACCTCTCATCTATCAGAGATTACCTTCTGCCGGAATTGGCACCTGGAGTCATTCTGCGAGCCAATCCTCCCCTGCCACCGTAGTGGTTCAGGAGAGCGAATGGCCGCCAGACTCTGGTTGCCGGGGCTTCACAGGGCCGGTCCCTCCACCCCTCTGGATGAGCGCTACGCTATTCTATGTTAACGTTGCGGGATAGTACCACATCCCTGCGGTGTGTCAATGAGCGCTTGTGCGGTGTCCAGCACATACTAGTGCTTTGTCAACGATGCTTTGGCGCGTAGCCTAGCCCCTTGTGGGCGTCGCTCTCGAGGCAAAACGGGCACGAGGCCCTAGGCTACAGCCATCAGATGATGCTTGACAAAGCACTAGACACTTTATGGTGTTCGCACACGGTGAGTACCGGAGACGTGTGTCAGCATTCACGGGTCCGGCTGAGCGGGAAGACCGAGTGCAGGTAGATCTCCCGGGCGCAGTTGAGCATGCATAGGATCACCCGCGGCCTCTGCTTCAACAGCAACTCGGCCGCGGCCGCGTAGCGCCGCGCCTGCTGCTGGTATTCCGCGCACCTCCGCGTCCCCTGAAAGCGAGTCCAGCTCTCCACATCGTCCGTCTTGAACTCGACCATGGTCCACCGACCCTCCCTCAGATACAGGGCGTCTATTCTCTTGTTCTCAAGGCCGTCATTCGTCATTATGTTGTAAGGCACCTCGAGCAGGAGCCGCTCAGCGCTGGCCATCTCCTGATAGAGCCAGTGCTCTTGGAAGCGGTTCAGCAGCTCTCGCGTCTGGCGGACGGCGTCGCGCAATTGCCGGCCGTCGGTGACGCCGTGCTCCCGAGCGCGAGCCTCGACCCATCGGCCGAACGTACCGGCCCCGTCCGCACTGACCTCGTCGGGGAAGCGCCAAGCCTTCAGCGCCTCGTGCACCAACAAGCCCACGACCCGGGCCGGCGCCGTGGGCCTCTTTGCGGCCGGCACCACGCGCCAGACCCGCCTCGGCGGGTCGCGGTCCCGTTCGACGGTCAGCTCGTCTATCTCTACTGGTAGTGGCTGCACAGAGTCCAGCATCGCGGGAGGCAGCTCGACCGCGGCCTCCGCTTCAACCCCCGTCAGGCCGAGAGGGCGATCCCAGAGGTGGCGCGGCTCATAGATGGTGCACGGGACAGCGGTCTCGCCCACCTGCAGGTCCAGGCGGACGGCCCCTGCTCCCTCGTCGTCGTACGTGACCGTGGCCTCGGCGAGTCCCAACCCCTCGGCCGCGCCCATCTTGCCCAGCCATCCGCCCAGGGCGCTGAGCTTGCCGTCCTGCTTGAGGCGGATGCAGCCGCTGACGATCAGTTTCTCGCGGGCCCGGGTGGCTGCCACGTAGAGCAGCCGGTCGGACTCGGCCGCCTCCTGGTCGTCGCTGCGCATCTTGCCCAGGCGATAGGCGGCCGGGAGGTTGCTCTCCTCGTCCTTCAGCGGGAGCAGCAGCCCCAGTTCAGGATCCAGCAAGGTCGGACTGCGGCCTCGCCGGCCGTAGGTCACGTCGCCGATGACTACCACTGGGAATTCCAGCCCCTTGGCCGCGTGGACGCTCATGATCTGCACGGCCCCTTCGGCCGTGGAGCGCGCCTCGCCCTCGCGTGTCCCGCTATCGCGCAGGCCCTTCACGTACTCTAGGAACTCCCCCACCCCCACGATGCCGCTCCTGTGGGCATCCGCGAGCAGCTTGCTCGCGTTGCGGGCTGCCCGCGTCTGCCCGGCCGCGATCAGAGCAGCTCGATAATGGGTCTCGTCCAGCAAGGCCTTGAGCAGGTCGGCCACCGAGGTCCGCCCCACCTGGCCGTGCAGCCGCATCACAATCTCGAGCGCCCGCTCGGCCCGGCGGCCGTCATCCCCCGGTAGCCCCGCTCCTGCCTCACGAAGGATCTCCCAGAGCGGTGGCTCTCCCCTGGTGCGGCCGCCTTTTTCGGCGAGGTGGTAGAGGGCGGCATCTGACAGAGCAAAGGCTGGTGAACGGAGCAGGCCCGCCAGGGCCAGGCTGTCGGTGGGGTCTGCCAGCGCTTGCAGAATGTTCAGCAGGTCGCGGACCTCGGGCCGGCCGTAGAATCCGCGTCCCGCCACCGTCAAAAAGGGCACGCCGGCTTCCTCCAGAGCATTCTCGTAGGCCGAGAACGAGGTCGAAGCGCGGCACAGGATGGCGACATCCCCATAGTCCAAAGGACGCTGGCGCCTGCCCTCTATCATCTGGGCGCCGCTCTCCACCAGTTGCGCCACGCGGCCTGCCACGGCCGAGGCAGCCCGTCCCAGCGCGCCGCCGCTCTTGGCCCCGGCCGTCAGGTGCAGCCCGATGTGGGGCGGTCCGAACCCTGGACTGGGCGCTTTGCGGTGGTGCAGCAAGGGCGCGAAAGGCTCTGCCCAGGGGCGCTCCGGGTCTTCC